>JADINE010000029.1 GCA_017694175.1 Candidatus Enterousia excrementavium
CCATGCGCCCCAGCCACGTGCAGAAGCGCATGTGCCAGTTTATCTTATAATAATTATTGCCGTGTTATTCATGTTTATTTTATTCCTGGTGCCGGTTATAGGACTTGAACCTACGACCCCCTCATTACGAATGAGATGCTCTACCAGCTGAGCTAAACCGGCGCACGCGCATATATTAATATATGTTTTTGCGGATTTCCAGCACTAAATTGATATGAAATCAGTCCTGTTAAATTTTATCGCAATAAAATGCAGGTTATAAAAAAGAAATAAAAACACCGGTATTTGCCGGTGTTTTTTATACTTTAATTACCGCATTTTATTTTGCGTAAAACAACCATTATACCGGCCGGCGTCATACCTGGAATGCGCCCCAGGTCGGCAATATTTTCCGGCCGCGTGGCGGTTAATTTTTCAACCAATTCATTGGTCAGTCCCGGCAAACCCCGGTATTCAAAATTGACGGGTATTTTTAATTCTGCGTCCCTTCTGTATGCTACAATTTCACGTTCGTTGCGCTGGATGTACCCGGCATAGAATTTATCGTTTTCGCGGATTTTATCCGCACGATATGCGTATTTTTCATCCCGCGCATTTGCGCTGATTAACCCGCAATCAACCGCCATATCACCCAACCGCGCAATTGCATTATCCGCGCGCAGGCGCAATCGATATTCCGCGCGTGATGTAAACATGCGATACGGTTCGTCCACCCCCAACGTTGTAATATCGTCAATTAAAACACCAATCATGGCGTTTGTTCTGTCCAGTTGCAGGGGCATGTGCCCCAGCGCGCGCGCCGCGGCATTTGCGCCCGCAACAATGCCCTGGGCGGCAGCTTCCTCGTACCCAGAAGTGCCGTTAATTTGCCCGGCAAAGAATAATCCCGGAATATCTTTGGCTTCCAATGTGTCGCGCAACGCGCGTGCGTCAATTGCGTCATATTCAATCGCATACCCGTATCGCACAACGCGCGCGTTTTCTAATCCTGGAATTGTGCGAATCCACGCGTCCTGGATATCTGCGCTGAAACTAGTGGAAATGCCGTTGGGGTAAATTAAATCGCTGTGCAGACCCTCGGGTTCCAGAAAAACATGATGCGACGTGTGTTCAGGAAAACGCATAACCTTGTCTTCGATACTGGGGCAATACCGCGGGCCAGTACCACGAATATCGCCGTTATACATCGGCGCATTACGGATGTTTTCACGAATTAAATCGTGTGTTTTTTGTGTTGTGTGCGTTATATAACATACCGCGTCATAGTTATTATTTGGATTTGGTGCGCTGAACCAATCGTGTGGCGCGTCGCCCGGTTGTACTTCGCACACAGAATAATCAATTGATGATTTATCAATACGGGCTGGTGTGCCTGTTTTCAGGCGCATGATTTTAAATCCAGCCGCCAATAATGCCCCAGATATATTTTCATCTGCCGCCTGATATTCACCATTGTCCATTATTCGGCCGGATGGAATTTTTTCAGCACCACGCGTCACCAAACCGTGCAAAAATGTTCCCGTGGTCAATACTATTGCGCGCGCGGCATATTCGCTGTTGATGCACATTTTCGCGACGTCCAGCGATTTTACCATTTCAAATTGCACGGTTAAATTCGGATAATCACGCAATATTTTAACGATTTCATTATGATATAATTCGCGATCGATTTGTGCGCGCAGTGCCTGGGTGGCCGCACCATGCGACGCGTTTAACGTACGGAAATGAATCCCGGCTGCGTCCGCCGCGCGCCCCATAATTCCGCCCAGTGCGTCGATTTCAGCAACCATTTGCGATTTGCCCGGCCCCCCAATACTTGGGTTGCACGACATAGCCCCCAAATCAGATTCGCGTTGGGTTATCAATAATGTACGCGCGCCGCGCCGTGCAGATGCGCATGCGGCCTCGACCCCGGCGTGCCCGCCACCAATAACGATTACGTCAAAATTTTTCATTTATTAAAAACGTCCCATGCCGCCGTTAATGTGTAATACCTGGCCATTGATGTACGATGCTTCATCAGACGCCAAAAATACACAGGCTGCTGCAATATCGTCTGGTTCGCCAAAGCGTCCCGCTGGTATTTGCGCCAGATATGATTTTTTCAAATCATCAGACAAAACATCAGTCATAGGTGTTTTAATAAATCCGGGTGCAATGCAGTTTGCCGTGATTCCGCGGGATCCAACTTCGGCCGCGATGGATTTAGTCATTGCGATCATACCGCCTTTGGATGCAGCATAATTCGCCTGGCCTGGGCCACCAATTGCGCCGATAATGGATGCCATGTTAATAATACGCCCGCTGCGTTGTTTCATCATTGGCATAATAACCGCGCGACACATTTTGAAACAAGACCGCAGATTAGTATTAATAACATCATCAAACTGATCATCTGCCATACGCATTAACAAAGTATCTTTGGTAATGCCAGCGTTATTTACAACAATATCTATTTTGCCGGCTGTATCAATTGTGGATTGCACTAAATCAATGGCCCCGCTGTCAGACGCCAAATCAACAGGAATCTTGATGTATGCGTCGTCGAATTGAGCATTTAATTTATCCATACTGCGCCCAGACACAACGACGGTTGCGCCGGCCTGTTTCATTTGTTTTGCAATTGCGCCGCCGATGCCACCGGTTGCGCCAGTAATTAATGCAACTTTGCCTGTTAAATCAAACATTTTATATCTCCAATTTTTTTGCGTTCATATCCGGACAAATACGCGGGGTTAACCCAGTTAATACTGCGCCGGGGCCAACCTCGATTGTTTCAGTAATTCCCAATTCGTGCATTTTCAATACAGATTCGCGCCAATGCACACCATGTGTTACCTGATACACCAGTGCTTCTTTGATTTCGGATGGGTCTGTCATAGGCGCGGCCGTTTTGTTGGAAATCAAAATTGCATTTGGTGTTTTAATTTCGATTTTTTCCAAAGCATCGCGCATCTCATCTGCTGCGGGCGCCTGAATCCGACAATGAACAGGTACAGACAACGCCAACGGCATTGCACGTTTTGCCCCCGCCGCTTTGGCCACCTCCAACGTTTTTTCGACAATATCGCGTGCACCAGAAACAACAACCTGACCCGGTGAATTATCATTTGCAACATCGCAATCAGTTTGGGCGCAAATTTCGCGTACCGTGTCAATATCCAAACCCAAAATTACGGCCGTCAATCCCGCGCCAACCGGAACAGCGCGCTGCATAGCATCCCCACGCAGGCGCAGCAATCGGGCCGTATCACCAACCGACAGTGCCTCTGCCGCACACAGTGCTGTATATTCACCCAAACTGTGCCCCGCGACGTATTTCGTCAGTTCAATTCCCGACGCGCGCAACATAGCAATCGACACTGCCATAATTGCGGGCTGAACATTTGTGGTTAATGTTAGTTCATCCATTGGGCCGTTAAAAATTATATCCGATAATTTTTGATTTAACGCATCGTCAACTTCGTCAAACACGGCACGCGCGTTTGGATTTGTATCATACAATTCGCGTCCCATACCCACAGCTTGCGATCCCTGACCCGGGAAAACCAGTATAGATGACATATAAACTCCTTTTATAATCGGGATAATTATAGAATTGAAAGCCCCAATTCGCAAATATTATCTGATGGGGATGATTTTTTTAACATTTGCGGATTTTTCCGTGTCGCGACGCATAGAAAATTCACACCCACAGTATTTTTGCCTGTAAAAATCAGACGCGCGATTTATCTCGCACCGCAACCCCTCGTCCCACTTTATGGGGATGTACTTGTCAGCCAAAGCGGAATACCCTGCCCTGTCCACTTGGGATTGGTCTTTGTGGCGCGACACCCCGAACACAGACGTAACCGCATCATAGCCGTGCTCGGCCGCCCACCGGCGTGCATATTCGAAACGAAATTTAAAACAAGCGCTGCACCGCGGGCCGCGTTCGGGGGCGTCCTCCATCCCGCGTACTGCGTCACGCCATGCCGCATGGTCGTATTCGCCAATCGCGTATTTCACCCCCAGTTTTTCACAGTACCGAATTTGTTCCGTCAATCTTTTATCATATTCGGCGGCCGGAAAAATATTAGGGTTAAAAAACAACACAATAAAATCATTCACCCCCGGGATTTGCCCGTCGGCCAATTGTTTTATCGCGCCCGCGCTGCACGGCGCACAGCAAGACATTAAAACCAATTTCATTTGTTATTATAAACAGTTCCAATTTGCGTATCGCCCGGCAATTCAATGATGTTTTTATCATCGTCGCCCACGCCAAGTTCCGCACCACTGCACATCATACCGAATGATTCAGTGCCTGCAACTGTACGTTGAACAATGGGCTTTTTTGCGCCGGGCAATTTTGCCCCAACGGGTGCCAAAACACCAACCAAGCCAACACGCACATTCGGCGCACCACACACAATTTGCAAATCGTGATGTTTGCCATCATCAACGGTCAGTATATGCAAATCGTCGCGCGTGGGATGCGTTTTGACATCCACGATTTTTGCAACGATGGGCTTTGGCGCATCATCAGTTTTTGGTGCATATTGTTGAACAAGTTTTTCAACTGTTTCGTCATCAATACGCGAAAACAAATTGTCAGGCACAACAAATTTTGCACCGTCCACGACGCGTGGCGCATATTCATCTGGCCACGATAAATCCAAATCAGAATCCACGAACACAGCGCGCATTTTTTCGGCTGCATTTGGTATAAACGGCGCAGACACGCGTGCATATAAATCAATCAATTGGAAACATTGATTTAACACCGCACCCGCCGCGTCCATATCACCATTTTTCACCAACACCCACGGTTCACGCACAGTCATATATTCGTTGCCAATCGCATACAACCCACGCAACGCAACGATTGCCGCGCGAAATTCGCATGCGTCCAGTGCGTTTGTTAATTCACGAATTTTTTCGTTTATTTGTTTTTCTAATTCTGTATCACGAACGCCCGCGTTTGGCACAGTATCGCCAAAGTTTTTGTTTGTTAATTTGCAAACGCGTGAAACAAAGTTCCCCAACATACCATTCAAGTCTTTATTTACAATATCTGCAAACCGGTCAAAAGAAAAATTAGTATCGTCGGTTTCCGGGGCCGATGCCATCAATGCATAACGCCACGCGTCCGCCGGCGCGATGGAAATAGCATCGGATAAAAACACGCCACGATTTTCAGATTTAGAAAATTTTCCGCCTTCGAAATTCAGAAAATTCATGGCTTTTAATTGATCGACTGTTTTCCAGTTATCTGCCAAAGCCAATTGTTGTTCTGGGAATAAAACGGCGTGGAATTTAACATTATCCTTGCCCATAAATTGTGCATAGTGCGTGTCATCATTTTTCCACCAAGATGCCCAATCATCAGTTGCAGCCTGGGAAATAGAAACATATCCCCACGGCGCATCAAACCAAACATAGAACACTTTGTTTTCGTATCCAGGTTTATTCACTGGGATACCCCACGATAAATCACGTGTAATGGAATAGTCTAATAAACCTGTTTTTTGCCATCCATACGCAATGCTTTTCGCTGTATTAGACCAATTTGTTGAATGAGTTTTTAACCAATCATCCCAAAGTTTTTGTGCGGATGCCGCCAAAAAGAATAAATTTTTTGTCGGGCGCAGTTCAATATTGGTGCTGCCTGATATAGTGCTGCGTGGGTTCAATAATTCTTCGGCTTCGTACGTTGCGCCACATTTGTCACATTGGTCGCCGCGGGCCCGATCATACCCGCATTTTGGACACGTTCCAACCAGTTGCCGGTCGGCTAAAAACATATTGTCATCAACGGAAAAAGGTTGCAACGTTTCACGTTCGTCGATTAACCCCAACGCGTCCAGACGTGTAAATAAATCATGAACCAATTTTTCCTGTAATTGGGTATGTGTGCGGCCATATAAATCAAACGACAATTCAAAATCACGCACCGCCCGCAAATGTTTTTCATAGTATTTATTATTGTATTCCAACACGGGCATATTTTCTTTCATCGCACCAACAATGGCGGGAGCACCATGTTCGTCCGCGCCACAGATGTATAATACATCGCGCCCACGTGCACGGCAAAAACGTGCATATACGTCCGACGGCAACCAACACCCAACCAAATGCCCCAGGTGTAATTCACCATTCACATATGGCAACGCAGACGTAATTAAATATTTTTGTTTTTTATCGGCTGTCATTTTATACCCTTTTTAAAAATATACGGGCGCCCAACGGGGCGCCCAGGAATCCCGTCAGAATGATTTTATCAAGATTAATTGTACATTCGTATCATTTTTATAATTTTATCTTTTCCAGTCCCATCCGAAGTGCCGTGAAGGATGGCTTGCCATCCGAAGCGTCCTGCGAAGGATGGTGGGTGGTATTGGACTCGAACCAACGACCTTTACGATGTCAACGTAACGCTCTAACCAACTG
>JADINE010000030.1 GCA_017694175.1 Candidatus Enterousia excrementavium
TCTATTTTCCCATGCTGGGGTTCATAAAAACGTTCAATCAAATTGAACATAGTTGTTTTACCACCACCAGACGGTCCAACCAATGCGCATACTTTGCCGGCCGGCACGTTCAGGCTTATGTCGTGCAATACTGGTTCGCCTGGAATATATTCAAATGATACGTGATCGAATTTAACCGACATTTTGCCCGGTTTTAATTCGCGTGCATCACGCGCATCCTGGATATCTGGTTTGCTGTCCAGGAAATTAAACAGAACCTCGGCGGCGAGTAAACCGTGCTGTACCGTGTTGCCGGTGTTGGTGATGGCCTTGGCCGGTTTATATGCCGCGGTCAGTGCCAGCAAGAATGCCGTGAAATCACCGGTGGAAATCGCGCCAGTCACAATAAAGTGCCCGCCGATAATCAATGCCATGCACAGCCCAATCGATATCATTAATTCCAACAATGGTGATTGCAGGGCGAACGCCTGGGTGCCTTTGTATGAATTTATCATGGATGAATTCAAAACGCGGGCGAATTTGTCTGTTTCGGAATCTTCGTTCGCAAATGCCTGGATGGTTTTAATTCCATGCAGTGTTTGGTTTAAATGCTGGGACACGTCGTTTGCAATGCCAAAAGATTCACGCGATAATTTGCGGCGTTTGCGCATAATCAACACCATAGGAATCATGATTGCCGGCACCAGGAACAGCAACACCGCGCACATTTGTGGCGCATAGTACACCATTAATCCCAAGGTCATAATCAGTGTTGCGATTTGTTGTACTGTGTTGATTAACGTGCCCGTTACCAGGTTTAATACCGCGCCAGCCTGGACAGAAAAATAATTTAAATGTTTGCCAATTCCATCGCCGTAAAATTTGGAAATGTTCATTTTTACCATGTGGCGATAGATTTTTTTCTGTAAATCGGCACTGGCGTTCAGGCCGGCTTTGGACATAATCAGGGATTTTGCGTAATTAAATGTGCCCTTGAATCCAAATGCCGCGATGATTTGTAATCCGAACAGATAAATGTGCGTCATACTTTTTTGTATGAACGCGTTATCAACAACCTGTTGCACCAGGGTGATGGTGTATGCCTCGGCCCCGGCGGCCAAAATTGTTGCAATTACGCCGGCCACCAACCATTTCCATTGTGGTTTGCCAATTTCACGCCATACACGCCCATACAGCGACCATTTTATGCGGCCGTTGTTTTCATCACCATGAATAAGTTTTTTAATGCTTTTTTTAATTTTCTTGAACATAACACTATATTATAAATGGTATGAAAAAAACTGTCCAGTGAAAGATTTCAATCATATTTTTGTATTTTTGATTTGACAACTTTGACAAAAATGTATAAAATCAGGGGGCTTTCAGAAATTGAAAGTGTAAATAAAAGCAAAGTTTTGGGGTTGTAGCTCAGTTGGTAGAGCACCTGCTTTGCAAGCAGGGGGTCGTCAGTTCGAGTCTGATCAGCTCCACCAGGTAATAAAAAATTAAGTGCGCCAAAGGGGGTGAAGTTATATGGTGAAAGTTCTGGTTCGCGATAATAATGTCGAACAGGCTTTGCGTGTCGCAAAACGTAAATCGCAAAAAGAAGGTCTGTACCGCGAAATGAAAGAACGCCAGCGTTATGAAAAACCAACCACTAAGCGCAAGCGTTTGAAAGAAGAAGCCGTGCGTAATGAAAAAAAACGTCAATCAAAGCAACGTATGGTGTTCGGATTCTAATAAAAAATCCCCGTTTTGGGGATTTTTTTATTAGGCTTGTTATATTCTGATTTATGTGATATAATTCCGCGTGTAAACAAAAGGATGTTTTCTATGCCAGCGCAACAATCAGACAGTGTTAAGTACACAAATATGTTCAAAGCGTATGGCGCGTTTTGGCGTCGTGGGTTTACCGAATGGCATGGCACTGCGTCGCGTTCCGAATATTGGTGGAATGTGTTGATGAACATGCTGGTTTGGATATTTTTTTGGGTATTCATTGGTATGTGGATGGGCATGGCGATGGGATACGGTTTTGACGAGTCGCCCATTGTTGCAATAGTTGGATCTTTTGGAAGTGTGGTTGCGTCTTTGTATGGAACCGCGTGTTGGATTCCGCGGTTGTCGTTGCGCGTGCGGCGATTGCATGACGCCGGGTTAAGCGCGGGTTGGATGATTTTATATGGATTGAAGTTTGTTGCGTTAATAGCAGGGGCTTTTTCTGTGATGATGGGCGGCACATCGTATATGATGAGGGGGCTTGCGTCGTGGGGCGTGTTTTTGTTTGTGTTTTGGTTTATCGCGGAAATTGTATTGTTCGTACTTACGTTGTTGCCGACGGCAAAGGGCGTAAATCCGTATCATAAATTTAATAAATAAACATTGTAAAATTAAGGATAAGTCATGCCAGCGCAAAAATCAGACAGTGTTAAATACACAAACATGTTCAAAGCATATGGTGCGTTTTGGCGCCGTGGGTTTACTGAATGGGCGGGAACTGCGTCGCGTTCTGAATATTGGTGGAATGTGTTGATGAATTGGCTGATTCTTATAATTGGTGGCCTGATGATGTTGTTTGTCGCCGCATTATTGGCACCTGGGGGGTATGGCATGTGGGATGCACAGCAGTCGTGGGCAATCTTTTGCACTGTTGTTGCTGTTGCTTATGTGTTGTTATCGTTGGTGCCGTGGATTTCCCTGACTGTGCGGCGGTTGCATGATTCGGGGTTAAGTGCGATATGGCTGCTGATATTATTGTCGTTGTTGTTGTTTACGATTGTGTTTGGTTCTGTGATGGTGGTGGAAACAAGCTCGCCCGTTATTGCCGGGGCATTTTGGATGTGTGCATCGGCAACTATGGTTTTGCGGACGGCGTTTTTTGTGTTTTCTTTGTTGCCGACCAAGGTTGAAGACAACCCGTATCATCAGTTTAACAAATAATAAAAAGGGTAAAAAATGGCGGGTGCAAAATTAGACAGTGTTAAGTACACAAATATGTTCAAAGCGTATGGCGCGTTTTGGCGCCGTGGGTTTACCGAATGGGCGGGAACTGCATCGCGTTCTGAATATTGGTGGACATTTTTGGTGAATCTTTTACTTGGGGTAGTGGCACTTTTCATTGTTTCGTTTTTTGCTGCTTTGGGGCTAGCTGTCGAGTCGGAGGGGGTTGTGGTTTCCGGCCTGGTTTTGGTGTTGGTGCCGGCGATGCTCTATTGGATAGTGACGCTTGTGCCAGGAATTTCCCTGATTGTGCGTCGCTTGCATGATGCGGGATTAAGTTCGTGGTTTATGGTGCTGTATGGTGTTGGTATATTCTTTCGTTTGTTTGGGTGGATGATTGTGGGAATTTCGCCTTGGACAGCGGGGTTTGGTGTTTTTCTGTGGTTTATCTCGTTCTGTATTGATATTACATTTTTTGTGTTTTCATTGTTACCGACCAAGGTTGAAGACAACCCGTATCATAAGTTTAATAAATAATCAAAGGGAGTAAAAAATGGCAGGTAAAAAATTAGACAGTGTTAAATACACAAACATGTTCAAAGCATATGGTGCGTTTTGGCGTCGTGGGTTTACCGAATGGGCGGGAACTGCATCGCGTTCCGAATATTGGTGGAACGTGTTGATGAATGCTCTAATTGGGTTGGCGGCACTTTTTGTTTATTTTTTCTTTGCTGTTTTGGGGTTCGCTGTCGATTCAGAGGGTGTTATAATTTTCGGCGGCATTGTAGTTTTTGTACCGTTGGTGATATATTACTTGGCTGCGCTTGTGCCGTGGATTTCCTTGACTGTGCGGCGTTTGCATGATGCGGGATTAAGTTCGTGGTTTATGGTGCTGTATGGTGCCGGGCTGTTTTGTGGCTTTTTATCACCGCTTGTTGTGGCGGCGGCGAGTCCATTCTCAAGAGGGGCATTGGGCTTTGCTGGTTTCCTGGATATCATCTCGTTCTGCATTAGTATTGCATTTTTTGTGTTTTCATTGTTACCGACCAAGGTTGATGGAAATCCATATCATCAGTTTAATCGCCAATAAAAAAATCCGCCATTTGGCGGATTTTTATTTACCCCAATATTTGCCAATAACATAATCTGCGGCCAGGGGCACGGAAAGATTTGCAACGGATTCCATTGCCGATTCGATTTGTTTGGCAAATCTGTCGGCCACATTCGCATCGCATTCGAATATTATTTCATCGTGAACCTGCATAATCATGCGGATTGTGCCCACGTTTGGTTCAATTATGTCGCGATTTATATTAACCATGGCACGACGCATTAAATCCGCTTCGAATCCCTGGATTGGGGCGTTGACCGCGGCGCGCAGTGCATACGCACGGGTGCGGGGATTTTTAACCTCGGGCAATTCGATTCTGCGGCCCCATGGGGTGTACACGCATGCGTGCGTGGTTGCAAAATTTTTGATGTATTCAATGTAATCGCGAATTTCCGGCAATCCAGCCATGTATGAATTTATTATTTCCTGGGCTGCTGGGCGCGAAATGCCCAATTGACCCGCCAACCCAAATGATGAAATTCCGTAAATAATGGAAAAATTTACCGTTTTTGCCGCACGGCGCAGGTCGCGTGGCACCGGCGCATCCGCCGCGATTCCGAATATCTGGCGGGCGGTTTGTTCGTGAATGTCGCGACCGGCGTTAAAAGTTTCTTTGAATGTATGCACGTTCGCAACGTCCGCCAGCAATCGTAACTGGATTTGTGAATAGTCGGCTGAAATTAATACGCGGCCATCTGGGGCAACGAAGCATTTACGGATTTCTTCGCCCAGTTCTGTTTTTATCGGAATGTTTTGCAGGTTTGGATCACGGCTGGACAGGCGGCCTGTGTTCGTGCTGGTTTGCAAATATGTTGTATGAATGCGGCCGTCGGTGGCGATTTGTCGCGGCAATGCGTCGGCGTATGTCCCCGCAAGTTTTGCGATTGAACGCCAATTTAATATTTTTTCAATTATTGGATGTGTGTCGATTAAATCGTTTAATGTTTCTGCGTCTGTGGAACGTTTTTTGTTCGCCGGTAAATTTAATTCATCGAATAAAACAGTGCCTAATTGTTTCGGACTTGCGATATTAAATTCATGACCGGCCAGAGTCCAAATTTCAGATTCCAGTTTGGTTAATTGTTCATGGAATACTGTTGATAATTGTTGCAGACCTGTTTTGTTTACCAATACGCCCGCGCGTTCCATTTGCATCAGAATCGGCATCAGCGGCAAATCACACGTGTCGTACAATTCGCGCAGTTTTTCGTTTTTATTTAACTGGGGGCGCATTAATTGATACAGCGCCATACAAATTGTTGCATCTTCGGCTGCATAGGGTGTGGCGGCCGATATGTCCAGTGTGTCGAAATGCATATCTGCGTCGCGTGTTTTTGGCGGGAACAGCGACGCAAACGATATATTCACATGTGCCAGATATTTTTGTGCCAATTCATCCAAACCGTGGCCGTGTAATGTGCCGTGCAGGGCGTATGAAATCAGCATTGTATCGTCAATCTGTGAAATTTCGCACGTCGGCCAGCCTTCGTTTTCAAAAATATGCAGATCGTATTTAAAGTTATGACCAACCTTGATAATATTTTTATTCGTTAAAATCGGCCACAGTTTTTCGCGAACTGTGGTAATATCCAATTGATTTGGGGCGATTTTGTTTTCTGCGAACAAATCATCAGATGCTGTTTTATGGCGCAGCGGAATGTACACGCCATGCGAATCGGTGGTTGCCAACGATATTCCAACAAGGCGCGCATCCAAATAATTTAATCCCGTTGTTTCTGTGTCCAGTGCAATAACGTTTGTGACAGAAGATAAAAATTTGTCCAGCGCATCGATTGTGGTAATTGTTTCCGATGTTAATTTGTTATTGGGCGCGGCGGGCGTGGCGGGTGTGTCCACATTACATACTGAACCTGCAAACTCAAATGGTTGTGGGGCGGGGCCTGCGTTAAATTGTTCCATTGGAAATAATTTTTCAATTTTTGTTGCCAAAGAATTGCTTTCCAATTTTTCGCGTACAAATGCCAACGCGGCCGGGGTATTAAACACAAATGGCGTGATTTTCAGACCCGACAAATCAACGTCTGTTTTAAGTGTTACCAATTGGCGCGATATGTATGCTGCATCGCGATTGTCGCGCAATAATCCGCGTATGCGTTCGTTTGGCACATCAGCCAGGTGTTCGTACAGCCCATCCAACGAATCGAACTGATTAATTAATTCAGCTGCCTTTTTAGGGCCAATGCCCGGCACACCCGGAACATTATCAGACGAATCGCCCATTAAACTTTGTACATCAATGACGCGATTGGGGCCGACACCAAATTTTTCGATAACCTGGGGCGCGCGGATTTCGCGTTGTTTCATACCGTCGTATAAAAATACGCAGTCAGATACAAGTTGCATTAAATCTTTGTCACTGGTGATGATGCGGGTGGCATCTGTGGCAGTGCAATTTTCATGGGCAAGGGTTGCGATAACGTCATCAGCCTCGACCCCGGGGATGCACAGCACAGGAATTCCCATTGCGGCGACACCTTCGCGGACCAGGTATGATTGCGAAATTAAATCAGGTGGTGTTTCTGTGCGATTGGCTTTATAGGCAGGATAAATGTCCTGGCGAAAAGAAATGCGCGATGCATCAAATACGCACACGAACGAATCGCTGGGTTTAGCCGTGGCCAAAATTGGCAAAACCATATTGAAAAAACCATAAACCGCGCCAGTTGGTGTGCCGTCGCTGCGCGTAAGGCGGCTGTGCACACCGTAATATGCGCGGAATAATATCGAATTGCCATCAATCAGCGTAAGCATTCGTTCACCATGTGGATTAAATTAAAATACGTAACGTAATTTCAGGCGCGCTTCGTATTGCAAGAAATCCGGTTTAAGGCCATTATAATCATAAATGTCCGCAGCGTACAGCACGCGACCTTCGACGTCAACGTCGATTGGTAATACTGGGATATCAAATGTTACGCCCAACATAGCCTGGTATGCGGCAACAGAATCAATATCCATAAAACCATCGTCGTCACCACTGAAAATGTTTCCAATGCCAACGCCAATGTATGGTTTTACCGCCGGCAGGGGCATTTTTGCATATGCGTTAATCATGCCAACGTGCATAGAGATTGTGTCTGCGTGCATATAATCATATTCCAATTCAAAACGAAATACAGGAATATCAAAGCCCAATACTGCGCCATATGATTGTGCAGATTTGCTTACATCATGATCGTTGGCAAACAGTGTCGTGCCACCAATACCAACCGTTGCACCGGCGTATACATCAAACAAGGCCGCAGCGTTTGCGCCCCCAGAAACTGTTAACAAAGCGGCTGTAAAAATGCCAAGATATTTTAAATTCATATTTTTCTCCTTTGTGTGGTATTATAATAGAAAAAAGAGACAGATATGCAAGAAAATAAACCGATTTTAATAGTTGGGTTGGGAAACCCAGGCGCCCAGTATGAACGCACACGGCATAATGTTGGTTTTATGGCTGTGCAAAGTTTAGTGCCCAGTGACGCAAAATGGCGCATGGAACACGATGCGTTGACATATACGCAAAATATAAATGGGCGGCGTGTAATATTTGCTTTGCCACAAACGTTTATGAATAACAGTGGTGCGGCGGTTGGTGCGCTGGTTCGGTTTTACAAAATTCCGATTGAAAATATAACTGTGATTCACGACGATATGGATTTAAAATCGGGCAATGTGCGCGAAAAAGTGGGCGGCGGCAGTGCAGGGCACAATGGAATAAAATCAATCGATGCCGCCATTGGTTCTAATTATCGCCGTATAAGGATTGGCATTGGGCATCCGCGTGATTTTAATTTGCCAACTGATCCGGCCGATTGGGTGCTGGGCAAGTTTACAGATGCCGAAATGGCGTGCATAAATGCAGCAATTGAAAAACTGCTTATCGTCC
The DNA here is from genome assembly GCA_017694175.1 of Candidatus Enterousia excrementavium. Classification (GTDB taxonomy): domain Bacteria; phylum Pseudomonadota; class Alphaproteobacteria; order Rs-D84; family Rs-D84; genus Enterousia; species Enterousia excrementavium. Next base: position 7,926 of record JADINE010000030.1, read on the forward strand.
GGGAATAGTGCCGTTAAATAATAGACTGGCTGGAATATAGAAGCAATTGCCAGTGCTGTCACAAAATTTTGTGCCCGATACCCCACGTCGCATAACACAGCCGGAAGTGCTGCTTGTTCCCGTTGACATTGTTGTTGTGCCGCCGGGGCATTCATGTTGACCGTTGCTGTCGCAATAATGCCCGATGGGACATACCTGGTATTGCGCAACAAAATATAGAGTATCTTCGTTTTTGCCTTCGGGTGGGTTGATTTGAACGCCGGGAATATAAGTGCCACACGGATTGGAAAACTCTCCATCGGTGTATGTTTTATAACATTCATATTCAACAAAACTTGTGCCTTCGGGGGCTTGCCATCCACTGTTTCCTGGGGGATAGCCCATTGTTGTACAATCTTCGACAGTGAAATCTTTACCTCCGCCACAATTTTGGGTTATCGGATCATCATTACCTGTATCATCGTAATAATAGTGAATATAGTACGGTTTATATGACCAGGCAGCATAGAGTGTTATCACGTTGTCCTTGTTGGCTAGATCAGCCAAATCTGCATAAGTTTTTCTAGTGTATCCACCTTCGTTATCGAAATATTGCTCGCGATCTGGCGATACAATCCCGTTCTGTCCGTTAAAATATCCTACGAATTCTTGTCCTGGTGGGTTGTCTTCTTGCATGGCCTCTGGTGGAAGTGTGCTTTTGTTCCATGGACCGGTTTCATTTGCTGAAAAGCCAGAACCGTATTTAAAGTATGCCGTTTTGTTCTCGAACCACGCCAAGCCCGAATTATGTCGTAAATCCAACGTATAAACTTTACCATCACAGCGGGCGGCATGTGTGCAATTGGCGTAATCTTCTGTGGTGATGGTGGCACCAGTACCAAGTATTAGGCACTCGTAATTGTTCGTTAAATAATAGTCGCCACAAGCCAGACATTGTGAACCGTCAAAATATTGGCCAGCATTACAGATAATTTCCCAGGGGCACATATCTTCTGTCATGCCCTTATTAGCATCATCCTCAGTAAATTTTGTATTACTTGGTTTGATGGTGCAGGGGGTGCATTGTTGTGCACCAATTTCAGATTTATAGAAGCCCGGCATGCACTGTTCACATACGTCCAGCTCAGGGTTATACCCGCAGCCAGCTGGACAGGTTTCTGGGGAAACGGCTGCATTGCACTCTTCCTGTGTGACCGCTGCATAGGTATTGGGTATAATAATAAAAAGGAACAGTAAAAATATTGAAAATATGCTAATTCGTTTCATGCCCATTATCCTGCAATATTTCATATACAAATATTTGCATATTTTTTAATCTTATGTCAAACATTAAAAAATCCGGCATTGCCGGATTTTTTAACGATGCAGCCATGGATCCTGTACGTATGCGTTTATGGTCCAACCATTTCTTACTATACGCAAACTGTCTTCGGGGACTGCGGCGGCTTCGCCAACAAAAAATTCAAAATCACCCTGACCACGTGCCTTGGGTGATGCATCAATCCATGATTGCAACTGTTTAGAAAGTAAACTTATATTCTGAGATTGATAATTAAACCAATCGCCACGTGGAACCAAATATACTGTTTTTACATCTGATGGGGCCGCGGCCTGTTGGATTTGTTCCACAGTTAAGAAGTTGTGCCGATCAAATACCAAAAATTCATTGTGGGTGGGGATCGGTTCCTTTTCGCACGATGGGGCGGCCAATGTTGCGCCGGCCAGTCCCAACATGGGGATTAATCTTTTGATTTTATATGGAACGATTTTTTTAAATTGCATTTTTGGCTCCTTTTGTTTTTTTGGCTTTTATCGGATTTTTTAATGTTGCCATGGATCCTGTCTGTATGCGTTTATGGTCCAACCATTTCTTACTATACGCAAACTGTCCTCGGGTACTTTGGAGGCTTCGCCAAGTGCAAAATTAAAATCACCCTGGCCACGCGCCTTGGGGGATGCGTCAATCCACTCCTGCAACTTGTTTGCGAATACAGATATGGTATTGGCAGAAAAATTATTCCAAAGGAAACGCGGAACCAAATATACTGTGTGTACATCTGATGGGGCCGCGGCCTGTTGGATTTGTTCCACAGTTAAGAAGTTGTACTGATCAAATACCAAAAATTCATCGCGGGTGGGGATTGGTTCTTTTTCGCACGATGGGGCGGCCAATGTTGCGCCGGCCAGTCCCAACATGGGGATTAATCTTTTAATTTTATATGGAACGATTTTTTTAAATTGCATTTTGGATTCCTTTTGTTTTTTGGGGCTTTTATCGGATTTTTTTCCCATAAAAGCGAAAAAGCCCGGAAAAATCCCGGACTTTTTATCCCTTTTGTGACACAAAATTATCATTTGCGGAATCAGATATTGGTGAAAATACACCCCCCGTTTCCCCCCATGTGCGATGTAAATCGCACGGTGGCCAATCGGGCGCGCCGCCCGAATGAAAACGGTAAAGATGATTTGTTTGAACCATATTTGCCCCGTTTTGATTATTCTGTGCCATTTGTTCGTTCATATTTAAGTATATGACGAAAAACACAAATTGTCAAGTTTTTTAGTATGATATCCTGTATACTGTCGAGTCCGCCGAGCATGGATCACCTTCGGGGACTTTGGTTGGTGGTTCTTCCCCGGTGTCGGGTACGTTTGTATTTGTTGCCGGAACCCAATCCCATTGTGATGTTGTGGCATCTTCGGGTTGGTGGTATGTAAGGTTACATGTGTTGCCGGAACTCTCGCTTTCGGTGTATGAACTGGTTGGATACTGTGAAACCTCTGTAAGTGGTTTGCCGTTGTCGTCGATGTATAATGGTGCCATGTATTTACCTGTGTTTTTGCTGACTATGATATAGCGACCCGTGCATCCCACCGTTTGGCCACCTGGGTATCTGTCGTTTTGATTATCATAATAAACATCACCATCACAGAACAGGAACAGAACATCAAATAATGCTCTTGCTGTCGGGACGTAATATTGATTAAATGTCGCGGCGTTTGCTTCTATGTCGCTTGTTGTTGCTGGTTTCATATAAAATATAGAAGCAACAAATTTTACATTCTCGGGCAGGCATAATCCCGTCGGCGATGGCGGATTGTTGCCAGATATAACGTCGGCCGGATTGGATTGAGAAATTTGAACAGAACCGTTGGTTGTCGGATAATAACTACCAGCAGTTTCTGGGGGGCTGGTCCAATATCTTAAACCATTTATGCGTTTTATTGTGCTGCCGCGCATGCAGCAATTACCAAATGCGTCGCGGCTGCCGGCGGTGGTGGCATTTATTTTGCAGCAGTTTGCAACACCACCCAGGCTGACCTGCCAGAATTGACTGGCCGGGCAATATTCACCGGTGGTATCAAAATTCGCGCTGGATACGCATACGGTTGAATTCGTTTGCGGATCGTATTGTGCCTTGAAACCTGGGCCACATGATGTGTCGCGGCAATTGTCGATGTAATCTTCGGTGTTGGTGTTTTGTGCAAACCAAGATAACAACGTTTCTTCGCCGTTTATAGGTGTTTTGATTTTGTTGTGTGATGTGCCTGTTTCCAGGTTGGCTGTGGGGTGCGCCTCGCAATTGCCCCAAACCCTTTCGGCAAGACGGCATATACGGCATTCGTCCGATGTAGCGTCGGTATAGCCACCATGTTCGGGATCATAACCGCATTCGTCGGAACAAATATCGTATATGCAATTGCCGTCTGATGAATTTATGCACGATGCACCTTGGTATGATGCCAACATTTCTTTGTTGGTGATGTCGTCAAATTCAAATGAACCATATAATTGGGTATAAAACGAACCGTTCGTGGCATCGATTTCAGCCTGGTGCAGGTCCGCAATTGCCTGTATCGCATCGGCGCCGGCGCTGGTAACGCAATCAAGAACTTCGTCCCAGCACGCCGTGCGGTTGATAATGGATTTTCTGTTAATTGATGTCTGAATATCTTCGCACAGGCCAAAGTTACCAGAAATGGATTTACACGATTGGATGATGCATGCACGGCCAACTTCGCGACAGGTTTGTAAAATCGTGTCGTATGTTTTGTCGGTGGCAATGTCGGTCATGCCGGTGCTCCAATCCAAGCCGCCACTGGTTGTTTCAAGTAACGCTGTGCAGGATTCTTTGACCTCGGCACACATTTGGTTGACGGTTTTATCCGCCTCGACCCCGAAAATGGAAAGGGCACGGGCATCGAAATCTTCCAACGAATCGGCGGCGTCACTTAGGCACTGGGTGGTAAGGGTGGTGCAGCTTTGGCGAACTTCTTCCAATTTACTTTCCTGGGCCAATTTTATTTGTGCCAATGCGTCGTCTATGAATTCATCCCAAACGTAATCGGCAATGTCCTGGCAATTTTCGGTGGCTGATTCCAAAAACATCTTTTTTGAATTCAGGTATTGCACAAATTTATCGTTGCCGGGCGCACCAGTCCACGTTTGATCGCCCTGGGGGCGGGTTATTAAACTGCCCAGGTTTACAAGATTAGATGTTAAGATAGCCTCGCCCGTGGAAGGATCGATATATTGACCACTGATATCCAAACATTTTTCCAGATTTTCGCCACATACGGCCGTGTTGGTTAACATGTCCAACATTTTTTTCTTGCAAGTAAGAATGTCGTCGGAATTGCGCTTTTGGTATGTGTCAAGACGCGAAATGTCAAGTAATGCGCTGCCCTCGCGGATTTTTTCGCGTGCCAAATCTTGCTGGGTTTGGTATGCTTTGGCCACGGTGTTGCAATCTTGTTCAATGGCCATTTGGTAACCGCTTTCCACTATGTCCAGCTCGTCGGCGGTGCATACCTCCATCGCCATTTCACGACACACCGGCAGGGCGGCTGCGTATAAATCAGTGCCGCTGCGGGTGGTGGTTGATGCGCCGGCCAACGAATCGACACTGTCGAATGCGGCGTCTGCGTTAAGTGATAATGTTATTGGCGCAAGGTTTGCATCAAATGTACTTGTATCGAATGTGGTGTTCAATTTTTCCGCGATTTCATCCAGTAATTCTTTGGATGCCGATGTGTCTTCTTTTTGAAAAGCCAATTCACCTTCGGTTGCCTGGGATATGGCGGCGGCATCTTCTTTGTCCATGTTTACTGTAAGCAAGCGCTGATTGAAATCCAATAATCTGTCTTCTATTTCAGCAAGTTGAGCCTTGACCCCGTCGAATTCGTTTACGCGCGCAGAACAGGCGCAACGTTTTAACTGGCTGTCTTTGTTGGCGCAAAATTCATCCATGCAACTGTAATATACTTCGCGGCATGTGGTGTAATCGCGGTTTATGATATCTTCGGCTGTGACGCCGGCGCGCGCAATGCGAGAACTGTTGTTCGTTACAGTGCGCCCGGAATTTGGGGTTGCTGTGCGTGATATGGATGCGGTTGCAACTGCACTGCGTGATGGGGCGGATGTTACCGTATCTGTGCGGGTGCCAGTTGTTGATGCCCGCTGAACAGTTGCAGTGCGGGATGTTGTGGCCGCGCGCGATGGCGACGAAACAACAGATTGTGCAGTTGTTGATGCGCGTGGAAGAACAGTTGCTGCGTTACGGGCAGATACTGATTGTGATGCGGCAGATGTGTTACGGGTGCCACCGTCGCGTGATACAACATTATGGCGTTCAATGCTGGGCTGTGATGTGGTTGAACGACTGCGTACGGCAACACCGGATTGACGGGGTGTCGTTGCGCGTGAAATGCCGGATGAAGTGTTGATTTGTGTGGCGGCGGAAGAATCCTGGGTGCGAGTAACAGTTGTTGATGCATCACGACGAGTGGCAGCACGCGCCACCGCATCCGCCGAATCGTCAGCGTATGCGCCGTGCACGCACATGCCCAGAATACCCAGGCAAACCGTTAAAATCCGTTTGATTCCCGTCATTCCTTTACTTTATATACAGATGTTAGCAAAAAATTGAAATTTGGGGCAAGGATTTTGTTGGTGCGGACAGGGGGAATTGAACCCCCAAGGATTTTATCCACAGCATCCTTAGTGCTGCGCGTTTACCAGTTTCGCCATGCCCGCATTATGTGCAACGATGTGCCCCGCATCCCGGCGGCACTTCGCTTCGCTGCGTAGTCGCCATGCCCGCATTATGTGCAACGATGTGCCCCGCGTCCCGGCGGCACTTCGCTTCGCTGCGTAGTCGCCAGCGTCGCCACGGTTTGTGAAATATTACAAGAACCAGTTTTTTTTTCAATCATTTTGTGATACAATGTTCGTGAAAATGTAGTGTAGGGGATTTAATATGAAAAAAGTTTCTTTGTTTGTTTTAATGATGATGGCGCCTGTGGTCGCCAATGCGGCGGGTACGTATTATTCTGGGTATACGAGTGCGTATCAATCACCCCAAACATCGTATTCGTCACGGCAAACTGGGTATGCAAATCGATATAATACAACATACAGCGCGCCTTCGTATGCTTCGCGGTATAATACGGCTGCGGCAACACAAAACCGTGCAGTTGCTGCACCCGCACAGCAGACGGCAAGTACAACCAGTTCGACTAAAAAATCTGGATTTTGGTTGGATGCCGGTATTTCGCACGAGGTTGGACAATGGCGCTTTGATATGGCGCAGTCTGGCAGTGTGTTAAGTTATGATAATTTGGCGTGGAATGTTTTTGATGTAAGTGCTGGTTATGCGTTCAATGTTGGAAATACTGCATTGCAGGTTGATGCTGGATTAAAATACGGTATGCAATGGGGTGAAAGTCCTATGTACGACGATGATATAACCAGTGGCGGATTTTTGGTTACTACGTGGATAGAAGCCGGCACGGAAACGGTTATTGGCGATCAAATAGGGCATGCGTTATCAATGGGAACCAGCCAGGGCGGTAATATGCTGGGGTTCAATATCGGTTTTGGAATGCCTGAGGTGTTCAAAGTTGGTAATGTGACATTTACTCCGTCGATTGGATATCGGTATTTTAAATATAAGCTGGAAACAGAAAATAATTACGGTTTGTCTGTTGATACAACGGCTTGTTTCCAAATCGAGGGCAGTGATGAAATTCAATGTGATCCTGCGATTATCGTGAATTTGTCTGATGGAAAACAGCAAATTATTTGGCGTGATGATATTGATTTGCCTATGGATGTGCCGGGCAATGCAGAAAGCATTAATACCGGCAGTACATATTACTATCATCAACCGGGGGTAAGCCATTCGTATGAAACGACTTGGGCTGGGCCTTATATTGCGATGGATATGGATTATGTGATTAACCAAAATAATGCGGTGAATGGTCGGTTGGAACTGGGATTTCCTGGATATACATCTGTTGGTGATCAGCCGTATCGATTTGATTGGGCGCATCCCAAAAGTGTAGAGGATGAAGCCGGTATGTTTAGTGCGTTCCATTTGGGAATGGCGGCCAATTGGACAACTGCCATTACCGATTCGGTTGCATTATCGCTGGGGGTGACGTATGATTATTATACTGTAAGTGGCGCCAACGCGAAAACTTATCTGAATGGTTCGTTCTATACCGATTGGTATAACGAGATTTTGAATTCGACCCAGTGGAATGGCGACGAAGAAGCAATGCTGAATCCGGATACTGGTGATGCGACCGCGATAAATATTAAAGCGTTGGAAGAATCGTGCCCAGGTTGGGTGTGTTCGACCGATGGGGAAATAGAATCTTTCTATAAATCATTGGGCGTTCGCGTGGGAATTAATGCGAAGTTTTAATTGAGTAAGTATGTTTGATGTAAAAAAAATTTTGGTTGCATTATGTGTTGTGGCGGCGCCAGTGATGGCGCGTGCCGCGATTGATTTGTCAAGCATGGCAAGCGTTAATGTGACAAGTGATACGGCTGCTGCGGCCAAAGATATGGCGTTTGATGAAGCGCGGCGTCAAATTATCACAGACGTTTTGGGGCAATATTCGATTCCTGATCAGTTGGCTGATGTGTTGAAAATTTCTAAATCGTCTGATTTAACAAATTTGATTGCATCGTCGTCTATTGATGGTGAACAACAATCAGACACCACATATTCAGCGAATATCACGATGACAATTGATGCCGATGCGGCGCGTGCGTGGATGATGGAAAATAATATCCAAAATTGGTTGCCGGATGGAAAATCTGGGGACAAAACTGTGGTGCAGGTTGTTATGTCTGACAAACTGGCCGGTTGGATTGAATTAAACGCGATTGCGCGTGCAGAAGGTGTGGATTTGGAAACTAAATACATCAATGGAAATCGGGTGACACTGGAAATACCGGCGTCGTCACGTGGGGCGTTTACCATTGCCATACGCGAGGCCGGGTGGAGATACGCCGATCAAAATGGCGTTTTGCATATAATAAAGTGATTCTATGTTTAAAAAAATTTCTGTGGTTTTGTTGTGTTTGGGTATGCCGCTGACGGCGATGGCTGGGGACAGTGAATCTTTGTTCGGATTGTCGCATGATTCCCAGACGCTAAAATTGTCTGTGCGGCGGATTGGGCTGGATTGGTCGAAAACACAGGTGCGAAATGCCGCACAGTATCAGGATTCGCCTGTGTCGGCTTTGAATGCCACCAGCCAGGATTATATCAAAGGTGTTTTTGATACCATTTTGGAATTTACTAAAAATAAATTCAAATGGGATAACAGTTTGATTATGGAATACGGTAAAACTACGCTGAAACCGTATAATGCACCGGCAACTACGGATGAAAATGCCGATAAAATTTTATATTCCAGTGATTTGTCGTATTCGTGCTGGGAATTTGCAGGGTTGAAATTTGGTCCGACTGTGCGTGCGGCGTACGAAACTCAATTTGCAGACAGCCAGGATTCGCCGCGTCAAAATATTGTTCGTTCCAGTGCGGGTATATCGCTGTTCGATCATGATATTATTAAAAGTTTGTATTTAACTGGCATACACGAATATGATTTTACTTATGCCGGGGATCAAAATAATAAAATTGGCGCTGAATTTGGGTGGCGGTTGGAATATGCAATTCGTGATGGCGTGAAAGTGTCGTCTGATGGTTATTACCGTGAATATTTTTCTTATTCTGGATATGTATCAACTGATTTAGAACGCGATTTAAGTGCAGTGTTGCGTTTGGATACAAATCTTTGGGGGCATTTTACAATGGGGCCGTATGTTCAATACAGATTGGCCAAGGCTCGCGGTGCTGATGTTTATGGCAGCAATTTAATCGTTGGAATTTCGTTTAATTATATAACTGATTTCCTGTTCTAGTTATTTTACTATGCTGAAATGTGTTGTGGCGGCCGCACCCATTTCGTCCATGATGCGTACTGTATAATCGCCGATTGGTACGTTGTACATTAATGTTTCGCCCGATGTGGTGGTGCCAATCATTTTATCGTTCACAAACCAAAATATTTTTACATCGTCCATGTCCGAGATGGCTTGGAATGCGATTTCTTGGGTGTTTTTATCCGATAAAATCACTGTGCGTGTATTGTCCGCAGGGGACAGGATGACGGGTGCGGTGCGCGCGATGCTGATTTTGTCCAGATTGCAGCCCGGCATAAATGGAGGCGGGGTGTTGCGGGTGATGCCTGCACGTTTGAACATGTCCAGGTATTCCGCATCCCAGAATTCAAAAACTTTCATGTGGGTTGTGGCGGGATCGTGTGTGCATGCCCGCAGACCCGTTTTATTATCAATTGGTATGGCGCGATAAACAGATGATGTTTCAATTGGTGATTTGCCAGGAATGAAATATGCGTTTATTGATTTTGGACAATATTTGCCGGCCAACCCGCCAACTTCGCTGCACATTTCAACGGTGGAAATATTCATATCGTCGCGCAAAAAATTATTGTTTTTTATTGGGGTGTTGCGCGCTGCATAATGTTTTTGAACTGTGTTTGATAAAGCAAAATAAATTGGGGCTGCGGCGTGCGCGCCACTGAACGCGTTATTTGGGGTGCCATCAAAATTGCCCACCCAAACAATTAACACAAAGTCGCCAAATATTCCGGCCGTCCAGGCGTCGCGATATGATGACGATGTGCCCGTTTTCCAATAGTGACGAACAGGGGCTGTTTGTTGTTTGGCAAATGGGATTTGTTTCGTCGGGGTTGATTTATGTGCCAGCATATCAAGAGTTATAAAAAATGCTTCGGGGGACAGAATTTGTGTGCCTGTATCCAATTGCTGGGTGGTGTTTGTGCGAATATTGTGCCGCATGCCCAGGTTCGCCATCGTGGCATAAATGTCTGCAAGTTCCAGCATTGAAACCTCGGCCCCGCCCAGGGCGACCGAAATGCCATAGTATTCCGGCGATTTCAGGCCGGTTACCCCAGATGCGATAAGCAAATTATAAAAATTTGTTACCCCGATTTGGCGTAATAAATTTATTGCTGGAATATTGCGCGAATGCGTTAATGCGTCGCGGGCCAAGACTGGCCCAAAAAATTCATTGTCTGAATTTTCGGGCGCATATACGCCGAAATTTATTTTCGCATCTTTTAACAAGGTCATTGAATGGATTAGCCCCATATCAACCGCCGCCGCGTAAATTAATGGTTTAAGTGTTGAGCCAGGACTGCGACGCGCGCGAACACCATCGTTTTCCCCGTAAATTGTTTTGTCGAAATAATTTGCCGAGCCGATATATGATACAATCTCCATTGTTTTATAGTTTAGCAAAACGGCGGCTGCGTTGGTTATGCCCTGGGACTTTTTGCGATTTATTTCCCCCGCCAGGGTTTGTTCCAGCGCGTATTGTAAATCTGTATCAATTGTTGTTTTTATGTATGATTCGTGTGGCCCCAGGTCTGACCAATAGTTGCGTTCGCGTGATATTTCATAATTTACAAAATGGGGTGCCTGGAACGGTAATTCGTGCGTAGTACGAACCGCAAGTGGCATCTGGGCCAACGTTATCAGGTTTGTATCGTTTGGATTTTTTTCAATCCAACGTTGAACTAAATCGCCACGCATATGCATTATATTTTCCAGTCCGGATTTTGTGTTCAGTCCACGCTTGGTTGGGTTTTGCGGAATAGTGGCCAGGGTTATGGATTCTATTTTGGTTAAATCGTGTGCGGGTTTGTCAAAATATATTAATGATGCCGCACCAATGCTTTCTATGTTGCCACCGTATGGCGCCATGTTAAGGTATGCAGATAAGATTTCATCTTTTGAATAAAATAAATCAATGTAAATTGCCGCGGCAATTTGTTTCAGTTTACCCAGTATTTCCCGCGTGTCCAGGTTATATTTCATGCGTGCAACCTGCATCGTGATGGTTGATGCGCCGGCCGGGTGCGGGGTGCCGGAAAAATAGTTTACTGCGGCACGGAAAAGAGCAATTGGATTTACCCCAGGATGATAATAAAAATATTTGTCTTCGTATAAAATTGTTGCGCGTTTTATGTCTGGGCTTATTTCATTTAATGGGGTATACAGGCGATATTTGTCGTCGGCTGATAATGTTATGCGTAACAGTTTGTCGTTTTTGTCGAAATATGCGCGGCCAAAATGGGTGTCGTTTAATAGTGGTGGGGTGAAAAATATTTTGATGACTGCCCATATCAAAATAAGTATCACAAGGGTGGAATATAAAACCCTGTGACGGCGCAGGTGCGCCGTCACATAAGTGATGTATTTGTTTAATTGTTTATTGAACAGATTCATTTATCACTGTAAATGTTGCGATATCACCGCGGGCATTAATTGCCGGATTATACATCGATTGCGCTGCGATTGGCGGAACTGTGAATTTACCGGCCGCACCGATTTGGGCGGTGTATGTGAAATTAAGCGTGTCGCGATTCAAGTCTGTGAATATTAATACGCGGTCTTCACGGAATTGGGCATATTCCATGTCGCCAGAAATCGAATCGGGGTTGGCAATGAATCCACCGGGTAACAGGTCTGTAATTACAACATTATCAGCATTGTTCACATCACCACGTGTGCGGGCTGATATTTTTACAGTTACTGTATCGCCAATGTTGGCAGAATTTATCCGATTGCCATCCATGTCAAAATATTCGCGTGTAATATCAATGCCATGTGTTTCTGGGTGTGATTCCGTTGGGTATCCAGATTGCAATAATGTAAAGAACAAAGGCGCATCTTGTGAACAATCGGGGCAATTGATTTCAATTTCAGTGGCGTCCGTTGGAATTTCCACAGTTGTTGTTGTGGATTGTGCTTTTACAATTGGTGCAGTTGGCGCGTTTGTTGTGACTGTGATCGATGGCATCTTTGCGTTGTTTATGGTGCCAGCCATTGCCATGATGGTTGCCGCCGAAGTGTATGCGCTGTAATCGCCGGCGGCGATATATGTGCGCAATGCGTTTGATTCCATCGGGTTTTGCGGTGTGAAATATTTGCGTGTGATGTAATAATACATCGCGTCGTTTGCAACATTGTTATCAAACAAGCCCCTGTATTCAAAATCTGGGTTTGATGAAAGTTTATATTTCGCAATTAAATCGCGCGCCTGGTCGTCTTGCTTCATGATTTTGTATGCTGCGGCAATATAGGCGCCCGTTACGTCTGATTCCCAATCTTTCATACTTTCATTTGCATATTGTGTGAATGAATCAATATAACTGGTTGTGACGTAATCATTTTCAGATATTACGTATATTGCCCGGGCGGCCGCGCGTGCATAAGATGGGTCTGTGATTGTGCCGCCAGCAAATGTGCGCAAATAATCCACCGCACGAGATAACATTTCATGGGGAATATCAAAGCCTGCATCGCGGGCGATGGTTAAAAATTCTGTGACATAGGCGGTAAGGTTTGCGGTGTCCGGCGAGTACTGAGTTTCACCATTATTGGCGTCGCCCGCCCACAGCGCAAAGGATCCATCATTGTTTTGCCGATTTTTTAATGTGTTAATTGTTTCCAAGATGTGTTTTTCTGAATCTTGGAATGTAGTACCCAGAATTTGACTTGATGGCATAATGGCATACGGCATTGCACGGGACACAAGTTGTTCTGTGCATGGGTATTCGTAATGTGCCAAATATTCAAACAACGGCAAAATCATCGCGTCTGTGCCGCTGGAAATATACAGGCGGCGTGTGGCGTATTCAGGATACATTGGCGTGTAAAAATCCGATATTTTGAAATTTGGGGAATTAATCATATCTGATTTGATTTTTGTTTGATATGTTGTTGCCGGGCGCACAGACAGTGTTGTGTGTGATGTGCGGGTGATGGATGAATCAGATTTGTCCGATGTGGTTGCCGTGACGATGAGGTCTGAATTCCCCAATGTGTCGCCGGCTGTGGCAGGAAATGTGAATAAGTGTTCACCATTTGTTGGGATGTTTGCGTTTGAAGCGCCCTGGGCTGCAATTTTTATGCCGCCGGTTGCAGTGACTGTGACTGATGTGTTCGCGTTGGGGATGTCTGTCATGTTTGTAACAACGGAATTAATTTCAAATTCATCGCCTGGGGCAGCCATAAGTGGGGCCGAGGTTGAAATAACAATCGGTGATTGCACAAGGGTTGTTGTGTCGGACGAACCAACAGATGTGGTGTTTGCAGCCACGGCAAAAATTGTTAATTCGCCATTGAAATATTCAGGAATGTCAAAATTAACTGTGCCGGTTGCGTTCGCACGCGCATCAACTATGCCGGAATAAAACGCCACAGGTGGCAGAGTGCTGCGGGCAAATGGATTTTGTACAATTGGTTCCAATGCGCTGCCGCCACCAAAATCGCCGCCACCGGTTTTTGCGTATTCACGTAACACATTGTATTCCGGTAATAACAGCGACAAGATTTGGAATGTGTCAACCTGTAATGCTGATTTTTGGAAAAAGTGTGCCAGTGGGTTTGGAATTTGATAATTTGCAACCTGTAAAATTCCGGTGTTGACCGCGAATATCATTAATCGTGCGTTTTTATTTGTTGTGTATTGTATGGCAAGTTTGTTGTCGCGGACTGTGTCGGGCGCGGTTAATTTAACGTTGATTTTATGCGCAGATGTGTTTGCTGAAAATGGTGCAACGGCGTATGCATATGGTGTTGTGAATATGTCGCGGCTGTTGATGTCGCGTACAAATGAAACGTTTACATATCCTGTGCCGGCGAAATCATTTGGTACGGTGATATGCTGGATAGATGATGCAGACGTTGTGCGGAACCATTTGTATGCATATACTTTGTCGCGTTCAATTGTTATTAAGCCTGCGCCGGAATAGGGGGCTGTGATGCTTATTTCAATATCGGCACCAGGAGCATATTCGGATGAGTTTAATTTAATTTGTAAATCTGCGTTTGTGTCGGTTTGCAAAGTATCGTTCGTTGTGCCAGCAACAAAGTATTTTGCGTTGGCCAGTATTTTATTTGAAGCATCCAAAACTTGCAGAACGTATGTGCCACTGGTTGATGTGTCCAATGTTATTGTTGTGCCGTCTGTTGGTATGTTAATCGGATTTTGCGAAATAATTTTGTCGTGTGTAGTTGTTTGATATTTGTAAATATTATTGTAATCTTTGACCAATGTAGTTTGAGTTTCTTGTTTTACCAGACGTATGGTTAAATCATTTGCTGTGGTTGGTGTTGCAGTGTGATCAATTGCAACAAAATTTATTTTACGTGTGGTGTTACGGTTGATATAGTCCATATCGCCATCAGCGTGCCAACCAATTAAGTATTTTTCATTTGATGCACGGGTGGCAATGTTTGTTTGAACGCTGCGGCCAGAATTTAATTCAAACCCGTTTACGTGCAATGTTAAATTGTATGTTCCAGATGGAATGTCCCGGTTGAATTGAATGTCCAGGTTTGCGTTGCCGTCGGAATCAGTATAAATTTCCGGTATGTCTGTGGAATATGTTTGGGCGCGGGCAACTGTGTTTTCAGACAGGCCTGTGCCAGATATGAAGGTTGGTGTGAATTGGTATCCATCAAAATTTTTAAATGAATATTGAATTGGGGTTAATGTTGCATGCGCGGTAATTTTGCGGTTTGCAGCAGGTGTGCCAAATAAGTTTCGCAAAGATACGGTTGCACTTAAATTATCGGGTGAAATCCATCCGCCATTTTCGGATGCCCCCATAATTTTTGCGGTGATTTTCATTGTGTCTGGGGTGAATTCTTGGACTTCGAAATTTGCCATCCCCAGCATGTCGTTTAATTTGTCGGTTGATGTTAAAGAGTATAAATATGCCGTCCATGAACCCAGTGATGCATCTGTTGGAATATCGTATTCTGCGTTGAACATGCCGTCGGCAGTTAATGAAAAACTGTGTTCGAACGCAACGCGGCCGCGTGAATCATATACTTGGATGCGCACTGGAATGCCGGATACTGTGTCAAACGATTTGTTTTTGACTATGCCGGACAGGAAAAGTTTTTCGCCAGGACGATAAATGCCGCGATCCGAGAATACAAATGCGTTCAGTGGGGTGGCAACTTGCGAGTATGTGCCATCTATGTCAAATTTAGAATATTCAACACGTTGGTTGTACGCGTTGTATGGAATGAATGAAATATCGTTGTTGCGACGGGCGACTATGGCCACAGGTTCGCGTGCGTTTTTGTATTCAGACCATGGAAATGCCGGAATTTCAGCGTGACCATTGGCGTCTGTGCGGCCGGCCCAAATTGCGTTGCCATTGCGCCCCAGTATTGATATTTCGACATCGCCCGCAGGTGTCCCAGCCCCCAGATTTGATACGAAAATGTTCGATGACCCATCAAGGTTCGTTTTTCTGATGATCCCCAGGTCTGTCAATAAAATTAACCGCTTGTCACCATAATCTGTCGAGTTTTCGGTTGTGCCGGTTTGAATGATAAATATACCTGTGTTGTCGCCATATGTTCTGTCAAGGTAATCACCAAGGTCAACAGATGCATAGTTCGTTGCAAGTTTTGATGTGTTTGAAAAAGCAATGCGTTTTTGAAATACAACGGACATATCATATGCATCAAACGACCATGATTTGAATTCCATATTTTGGGCAAATACATTATATGTTTGCGATATTAAGTGATTTATTTCCGATGATTTTACTTTGTATAAATTTACGTATGCTGTGTCAACGCCGCCCCGTGCAACAATGCCCAATTCGCGTTTGCCAGCCAGGGATAATAATGCACCAGATCCCGCAATTTGTACAGATTGTTCGGGGTATGGAACGCGCATCACCGACGACAGGCCGTTTTTCATTGTAAATCCGGTGTTGGATTGTGCGCCTGGGGTGATTTTAACGTATATGTAACGTGAATCTTGGTCAGATACATCATATGCAAACGCATATTGGTGTATTCCATTCGGTGTTGCGAAATCCATTGGTTTGATTGTTAATTTTTTTGATTCAGATATTACTTGATCCGTAATTTCATCATTTGCCCATGTGTGAATTATGTTGTTTTCTTGTTCGTCAGAATCGCGATATTTTGGTAATAAATATGCAGAAATATATTCGGACCAATTTGTGTTCGATTTAGCAGCAGATGTAGTGTTTAACAATATTAACTGTTGTGCATTGCCGTCATTATTGTTTGCCACAATTGTTTCAAGTGATGAAATTTTGAATATGTTATCGGCGGATTCAATGGTTATATTTGCTGTTACTTTTTCTGTTTTGGAATCGCCTGAAATTGCCGAGACTCGATTTAATTTAAGGCGCATATTTTGCGGATCATCGGTGATTTTCACTGCGTCTGAAATTATAAATGCAGTGCGGCGAAATCTGTCGAATTTAATGTTGAATCCCAATTTTTCACCATCCAGGCGCAATGATATTTTATCTGCAAAATTGGTTGTGTCGATTTCATAATTAAATGATATTACAGCAATTCCAATAACTGATTGTTTGTTGTCGGTGGCCGGGTACAGATTGAAATTTTCAACCGTTGCGGCGATTGTCGGTGTTGTGAATGAAACGCGCATGTTGTCAATATCAACATCGTCGTTGAACATATCGGAATCAAATTTTACCGTAAATTTTGTGTCTGCGGGCCATGCAGCATCTGGGGTGAACATGACGGCGCTGTTACCACGCAGGTACCAGTTGCCCCGTATAAATGGGGTGATTTTTATTTTGTCTGATAAATCAGAATTATTCATATTCATTTTAAATGCCGGGGCGTACGGACCTGTTTCAACATCGTATGAAATGATGACAGACGCCGGGGCACTTAATTCGCGTGCGTTGTTAGGTTCGGGCAGGCTGTTATTTGTTGCAAAAAACATTGTGTTATCATCATAAAAAGATGCTGTGCCGGGCGTGGTTGCGTTCCCAACGAGTTTTGTTTCATGGTCGTTTCCCGCCGCAATCTGCCACCAAACAATTGCGATAATGCCAATTATTGCAAATATGCCAATCCAAGAAATTATCCGCATCCAACGCCGGTGACAAGGTTGCACGTTGCGGGCAGTATTACTGCGTTTTTTTGTGGTGTTGGTGCGTTTTTTATGTTGCATGAAATAACCCCTTCCTTGGATGAATTTATATTAAATGTGAAATGATGAAAAGACAAGAAATAATTAATTTTTTGCGCGGGCTTTTTTTGCCCTTAGGATTTTTGTCGTAAAACCGGGGCCTGTTCATCAGAGGGCGAGAGATGCGTGTATTTGCCATTAGCCAAAGGAGTGTACCGTGATATACGGCTATATACGTGTGTCTACTGACCACCAAACGACAGAAAATCAGCGCTTTGAAATTCAAAAATTTTGCGAAAAACAAGAAATTGTTGTTGATTGCTGGATAGAAGAAACCATTTCATCAACCAAAGATTTAAACAAAAGAAAATTGGGGCGTTTAATAAAACGTATTCAAAAAGATGATTTGATAATTGCATCGGAATTATCACGATTGGGGCGCAATTTGCTGCAAATCATGGGTATTTTACATCATTGTATGAACATAGGGGCACGCATTTGGACAATTAAGGATAATTATCGATTGGGGTCTGATATTACAAGCAAAGTGTTGGCATTTGCGTTCGGATTGTCGGCTGAAATTGAACGAAACCTTATTTCACAACGAACCAGAGAGGCTTTGGCGCGTGTGCGTGCCGAAGGCGGGCGGGTTGGACGCCCCAGGGGCAGTCGAAATGCATGCAAACTTGAAGGACGCGAGAAGTACATTGTGCAAAAATTGTCAGAAGGCAGTAAGAAAAATGCTATTGCCCGCAGGTTACATGTGCACCGGGATACTTTAACCAGATTTATCGAGCAACGGGGATTAAAATCAGAGACAAATGGATAGAGGTGAACAAGTGGATTGTATTCTGTCAATTGTTGTCAAATTTTGCTTGATTTTTGTACAAAATTGGTCTATTATCCGGCTACACGTTTCGGCGTGAAGAACACAGTCGTTCAGTAAACGATTTTCTGTCCAAATGAAAATTTGGTTTTTCCGAACGACGAGGATAACAACAGAAAACAAAGGATATTAAAATGGCTCTGCCTACATTTACTATGCAGCAGTTGATGGAAGCTGGCGTGCATTTCGGGCACCACACACGTCGCTGGAATCCACTGATGACACCGTATGTTTATGGTGTAAAAGATAAAATTCACATTATCAATTTGAATAAAACTGCACCGTTGTTGCATCGCGCGTTGGTTGCGTTGGAAGCAATCGCGGCCGCTGGGGGCAAAGTGTTGTTTGTCGCAACAAAGCACCAGGCAAAAGATATTGTTAAAGATGCGGCTGAACGTTGCGGACAGTTTTATGTTAATAACCGTTGGTTGGGCGGTATGTTGACCAACTGGACAACTGTTTCACAGTCCATTCGCCGTTTGAAAAAAATGGAATCTGATATTGAAAATGCCGATAAATTGGGATTAACCAAAAAAGAAGTTGGCGTTATGACCAAAGAAGTTGCCAAATTGCGCGAAATCTTTGGCGGCATTTTGGAAATGCACGGTACACCACAGGCTATGATTGTGATCGATGTGCCACGTGAAATGAATGCTGTGCGCGAAGCGAAAAATTTGGATATTCCAACAATCGCCATTTGCGATACGAATGCAAATCCTGAATTGGTGGATTATCCGGTTCCGGGCAATGATGATGCTGCACGTGCAACACAATTGTATTGTGATTTGTTCGTGGATGCGATTTTGTCTGGTATCGAAAAACGTTTGGGCGGACCGGCCGGTAAAAAAGTTGAATCCGATATGTCTGATGCAGATGATGCGGCCGATGAATTTGAAGCGGATGTGAAAGATAAAGAAGCCCAACAAAAATCTAAGATGTCCGAAGCCCGCGCAGAACGTCGTGGTAAATTGATGGAAAAGGCTGAAAAAGCCGATAAATAATTCGGATGAAAATAAGTCGGTGTTGGTCGGACAAGATTCGACCAATACCAGTTGATAAAGATACATTTAATATATGGGGGAAATTATGGCAGAAGTAACCGCAAAGTTGATTCAGGAATTACGCGAAAAAACATCCGCAGGTATGATGGATTGTAAAAAAGCGTTGGTCGAAAATAATGGTGATATCGAAGCCGCTGCTGATTGGTTGCGCCAAAAAGGTATTGTAAAGGCTGCGTCAAAAGCTGGGCGTGTGGCGGCATCTGGGTTGGTGACTGTTGTGAAATGCGACGATATGGGATGCGTGGTTGAAGTTAACGCAGAAACTGATTTCGTTGCGAAAAATGATAAATTCCAAAAATTGGTTGCTGATATCGCGAATAAAGCCGCTGAATTAAAGGGTGATTTTGATGCCACTATGGAAGCGGTTAAAGATGATATTGCTGCGACAATTTCCACAATTGGTGAAAATATGAACCTGCGGCGCATCGCAAAGGTTACAGGTGATCATGTTTATTCGTATATTCACAATGCGCTGGTGCCGGGTATGGGGCAGATTGGTGTTGTGGTCGCGATTAACGGTGATTCTGATAAAATCGATGAAATCGGTAACAAGGTCGCAATGCATATTGCCGCAAATAAACCTGAATTTATGACAATCGAAGATGTTGACCCTGCGGCTGTGGAACGCGAAAAGAAAGTGTTTATTGAATCTGGGGCAACAGCGGGCAAGCCTGAACAGGTTGTTGAAAAAATGGTTCAGGGGCGTATTCATAAATATTATGCCGAAACTGTTTTGGAAGAACAGCCGTTCGTTATGGATCCATCCAAGACCGTTAAACAGGTTGTCGAAGAAGCGGGTGGAAAATTGGCTGGATTTGCGTATTTCGTTTTGGGCGAAGGTATTCAGAAACGTGAAGATAACTTGGCCGACGAAGTCGCAAAAATGTTATCATAATAGTTTTAATGTTAATGATATTGAAAAATCCGGCATTCGCCGGATTTTTCTAAAAACAGGTTGGTTGGCATGGAAAAATACAATATTAAATCGACTTTTACTTTGGGTAATCAGGTTGTGCATGTGGGATTGGAAAATCGCCAGCAATCCAAGGATGTTTTATTGCCGATTAAGTTTGCGCCCGTTTTGACCAAAGGGGAAAAATTTACTATCTTTACGGCCGAGAATAAACCTGATTTACATATTGCGTATAAATTTGGAAAAAATTTGTGTTTTGCTGTGGCGCCATGTGACGAAATGCGTGCGCGCACGATGTATGATATGTTGCCCGGAATTCGGCGATTCAAATTGGATAAAATTGCAGTGCGTTTGGCTGTGTGGCGGGCGATAAGGGCGAACAAAATTAAAACCACAGGCAGTTTTATCAAAAATGTTTTGGCGTTACAGGCGCAAAATCAAAAATAAATCTGTGATGGGGGCGTGGCCCCCGTTATTATTTTATGGAAAATTAGCGTGTGGCATGGTATTTTAAGTGGTAAAGGGATATTTGTAATATGCAAAGGTATATTGTAGACGACGTAAGGGATAATGGGTTGTTTGCATCGGTGACAATGCATAATCACGGGTACAGGGGGCATCAGGCGTTTCCGTCCGGTTTTGCGCGTGGTATGAAAAAAGGCGATCGGTTGGTTGGCATTGGGCAAAGTTTGCCTGTGGTGTGGACTTATCGTGACAGAATTCATATGCTGATGGAACCGGTAAGTGATTACGGAATTAGAACATTTGTGACCGAGAAATTAGGAATGATGGACGGGATACATTTCAGATGGGTTTTGTGTCGGGCATTGTTGGGGTGTGGCATTATGCCGACGATGTCTGTATCAAATAATTTGCGGCTGTATTTGGCGAATAAACGGGGGTGGCAACGGTGAAAAACGGATTATTACAGGAATTGGAAGCACGCGGTTTTATTAATCAATCATCCAATTTGGATGGGTTGAATGATGCGTTGAATACAGGGCGTGTGGTTGGATATTGGGGAACTGACCCAACGGGGGATTCGCTGCATGTTGGGCATTTGGCGTCGCTGATGTTGATGCGTTGGTTCCAAAAATATGGACACAAACCAATTTTGTTGGTTGGTGGGGCGACTGGGCGTATTGGCGATCCGTCCGGCCGCGACAAGGGACGTCCGATGTTAACTGATGAGCAAATTGTGCATAATTGCGACGGGTTGCGCAAATCTATATCAAAATTTATCAAAGTTGGTGATGGTGAAACAGATGCCATAATGGTTGATAACTATGATTGGATGAAAGGTTACAGCCATATGGATTTTTTGCGCGAATATGGAACTGATTTTACTGTGCCGCGCATGTTGTCAATGGAAAGTGTGCGCAGACGTCTGGAAAACGGAATGACGTTTTTGGAATTTAATTATATGACTTTCCAGGCGGTGGATTTTTTAACGTTAAATAAAAAATACAATTGTACGTTGCAATTCTGTGGCGCTGACCAATGGGGCAACAGCATTATGGGCGTTGAATTGGTGCGAAAAAAATTGGGCAAAGAAGTATTCGTGTTGTCGACTGCGTTAATTACAGATTCACGGGGTGAAAAAATTGGAAAATCCGCAGGTAATGCAGTGTGGGTGAATGAAGATAAAACGTCGCCGTATGAATATTATCAATATTTTCGCAATACGCCCGATGATTTGGTGGAAAAATTTTTGAAAATCTTTACAGAAATTCCATTGGATGAAATTGGGGAACTGGCAAAATTGCAGGGCGCAGAGTTGAATTCTGTGAAACGCAAATTGGCGTTTGCTGCAACTGAAATCGCACATGGGCATGATGCTGCTGTGGCGGCGGAAAGTGCGGCTGATGCGTTGTTTGGTGGCGGAAAGAATTCTGATAGTGTGCCAAGTGTGGAAATTGAAAAATTTGATGCGATGGGAATAGTTGATTTCCTGTGCGCGATAAAAATGTTCGCGTCTAGATCCGAGGCCCGGCGCATGATAGAACAGGGCGGAATTCAGATTGACGGGAATAAAGTTACTGATTGGAAAGCGGTGATTAAACCGGCTGATGAAATTATGGTGCAAAAAGGTAAAAAAACGTTTTTACGTGTTGTGGTAAAACATTAATGAAAAAAATATTTGCTGTTTTTGTGGCTGGTGCTGTTTTGTTTGGGCAACCTGTTTTTGGGGCCAGCGAGTTGGCTAATATTCAGGCCCAGATAAAAAAAACAGAACAGCAAAATAAAAAACTGGATCAGCAAGTCAAATCATCAGATCGTGAAATTGAATCCACAAAAAAGAAACTTGTGCGGGCCGCAGACAAGGTAAGCGAGTTGGAAGAACAACGCAGTGCGGTGGCAAAAAAAATTCGCGAGTTAGATGCAGAACGCGACAAGTTAGAGCAAGAATTACAACAAAATCAGGAACGTATTGCCGATGCCGCAGCCACGATTTTATTCGTTGCATCGCATCCAAATTTTGATTCCAAAGATATGCATGATTATGTTTTGACGTCTGCGATATTATCGGGGGCTGCGGATAATTTTGATTCTGAAATTCAGCGGGCAAGTGAACAAATTCAAAAGTTGGCAGAAATTCGCGAGGAACGGGCCAAGGAAAAGAAAAAATTGGATAAAACCGCTGAAAAATATGCCGACGAAAAAGACGAGTTGGATAAATTATTACGTACCCGTTCGGCACAAAATCAAAAGCTGCGCAATCAGCAGTCTGATTTGCAAAAAAAATTGCGTGAATTGTCGGCGCGCGCAAAAACGTTGTCTGAATTAATGGCCGGCGTGGGGAGTTCGGAAATGTCGGGTGATTCGCGGTTTTCAATTCGTAAATTGAACAAGCCTGTGCGTGGGCGCGTGGTTGTGCATTTTGGTGAAAAAACGGCTTTGGGATTGAAATCTGATGGGTGGCGAATTCGTGTGCGTGGCGATGCCTTGGTTATGGCGCCGGCCGATGGTGTGGTGAAATTTGCCGACAAATTTAAAGGTTTTGGCCAGGTTGTGATTATGTCGCATAAAAATGGTTATAATACGGTTATGACAAATCTGGGGGAAATAAGCGTTATGGTAAGCCAGGAAGTTTTGGCCGGTGAACCCATTGGACGCATGGATCCTGATAAGCCGGAAATGTATTTGGAAGTACGGCGCGCAGATAAAGCCGTTGATCCGGCGCGTCTGTTCCGCGAGGAAGATTAAGCGCGGTTATTTGGAAAACTGTTTTTCAAGATTTATAAAGTTTTCCATTTGTTTGCGCATGAAAAATATTTTTTCCCTGTTATTGTCGATGCTTTTTTGATTGGACGGATTAATACGTAAATCATCGGCGGCTTTGATAAATCTGCGCAACCATACAGCCATGATTCTGTATTTCATGATTTCGCGCAGGGATTCATTTTTGATGCTGGGCATTGGGTACAATGATTTATTATGTAATTGGCAATATGTTTCGTATACGCGTTTATATATGTCCAGTTCAATTTGCAATGGGGCAAAAATATCGCGGTATATGAATTTGTAATCGGCTTCGGCAAAATCAATAAATGACAATTTGCTGGTTTTTGCATCGTACAAGACGTTGCCCGGATTCAAATCGCCGTGCGACCAGGCAAGGCGTGTTTCGTATTCAAATGTGCCTATGTTGTCGCGGATTTTTGCCATTTCGCAAACTTCGGTTTTCGTGAACCAAAGTGACATTTTGTTTTCAATGAAGTTATCCAGACGTGAAAATTTGATGTCTTTTGCAAGTTTATATTTTTGAATTTCACCAATGGGTTTTAACTCGTTCATATCAACCAAAAAACTGGCCACGCTGTTGATGATTTCAAATTGTTGCCGTTTGGACAGATTGTTGTATACAATTGCAGTTAATGGCTCGCCTGGGGCGCGTTCTTCCAAAATTTGATATTCGTCGTCGTTGATGAAATTCATTGCTGGTACATTGTACAGCGGGTTATTGATGCTGCGAATATCGTCTATGATTTGTTTCGTTCTGTGTTGTTTGGCAAGCCATGATGTTTTTGCCGCGTCGTTAAATGTCGGCAGGGGACGTTTTAACACGAAATCATCGCCGTAATATACAGCGTATGTTTCGCGCCCATGATTGGCAAGATTTTTAATTTCGTTTGCCATTTTGTTCCCGGTTAGATTGTTCGTGCGTTCTTTATCATTGTGATAATTTCTTTTTGGGTGCGGGCCAGGCATTCGTGCATATAAGATGAATATGCTTCGTTGTCGCCATTGGCACGCGAACGCAACGCGTTCATGTAATTGGCTTTGTCGGTTTTTTTGTTAAAGACAACAGGTGTATAGCCACCCTGGATTAATATCCAATTCATTATCAGACGTGCGGTGCGTTTGTTGAAATCGTTGAATAACTGGTTAATAAATATATCGTAATGTGCATCAAACGCGCGCGTTAATGTTGGAACTGATTTGTTGGAAATGTTGTATTCTATGTCGCCCAAGCGTTGAACAAGAATGGCATATGGCGGAACGTGCATGTTTAATTGTTCTATGTACGCATCGGAAATGCGATATACACCGCCTTGGATATCTGTATTCTTTGCCAATAATTCATGAATGTGGCGAATTTGATAGTTGTCAATTGTGGTATGTTTGTGACGCAAAATATATTCCCACGCATCATTCAAATTGGACATGCTGTTATAATCCAGATATAAGCGCTTTTTGGCAGCAGGCATATAGTCTGGATATTGAAATAAAATTTGGGCTTCGTCAGATAATTCGTGACGCATTCTGTTCAAAACGTTCATACGCAAAACACTGTTGGCCGATGTAGTCAACAGTTCGTCAATCGTTTTACGATTGATTTCAATGTGTTGTTTTGTGTCTTTTTTATTAATTTCTGCCATATTCATTCCTATACGTTTCTTTGATTATAATATAACC
>JADINE010000031.1 GCA_017694175.1 Candidatus Enterousia excrementavium
GATACTATATTTGGTGCGACATTCTGTGCGATTGCGCCTGAACATAAATTGGTTGCCAAATGGTTGGTGGACGGGCGTATTAAAAACGCGGACGCGGTGCGTGCGTATATCAAACAATCGGCCGAAAAATCCGAATTTGACCGGACGGACGCAACAAAAGAAAAAACAGGTGTGCGTTTGGACGGCATAATGGCGCGCAATCCATTTACAGGCGATGAAATCCCCGTATTTGTGGCGGACTATGTATTGGTGAATTATGCGCATGGTACGATTATGGCTGTGCCGGCGCACGATGAACGCGACTGGGATTTTGCGAAAAAATTCGGTTTGAAAATTATTCCTGTGATTGATGGGGGCGAATCCGACAAGGTTTGGACCGGTGACGGTGCGCATATAAATTCTGGGTTCTTGGATGGATTGAATAAATCCGATGCCATCGCGGCCGCGATTAAGTATGGCGAGGAACACGGCTTTGCCCGCCCGAAAACACGTTTCAAAATGACTGATTGGGGTTTTTCGCGCCAGATGTATTGGGGCGAACCAATCCCATTGGTGTATTGTGAAAAATGCGGTTGGGTGCCGGTGCCTGAATCTGAACTGCCGTTGATGCAGCCGTATATGGAAAATTATCGCCCGACCGAGGACGGCGAAAGTCCCCTGGCCCGCGCGACGGATTGGGTGAATACCACGTGTCCGAAATGTGGCGCGCCGGCGCGACGCGAAACGGATACTATGCCGCAGTGGGCGGGCTCGTCGTGGTATTATATGCGGTATCTGGATCCGCGTAATGACAAAGAATTTTGTTCGCGGGAACAAATGGAACGCTGGATGCCGGTAAATCATTATAATGGCGGCAATGAACACAATACGCGTCATTTGATTTATTCGCGTTTTTGGCACAAAGCGTTATATGATTTGGGTTTTGTAAACACTGTCGAGCCGTATAAAAAACGTACCACGAACGGATTGCTGATGGGGTCGGACGGTAAAAAAATGTCTAAATCCGCCGGCAATGGATTCCAGGTTGATGAAATGGTGGCGCGTGTCGGTGCCGACGCTGCGCGTACGACTGTGTTGTCGCTGGGGCCGTGGGATACGAATGTGAACTGGTCGGACGGTGCGCTGGCCGGGGTGCAAAGATTCCTGAAACGTGTGGAAAATATGGCGGACAAATTGACGGACGAGCCGATGGATGCGGAATCTGAACGTTTGGTTAATCAATTAATTGCTGATATGACTGAACGTTTGGAAAATATGCGTTTCAATACAGCGATTTCCGCAATGATGGAATTTATTAATCAATTTGATGGTGGTATGCCGCGTGCTGCGTACGAAGTGTTGATTCAAATGTTAAATCCGTTTGCGCCACATTTGACAGAAGAAATCTGGGAACGTTTGGGGCACGCGGATATGTTGGTGTTTCAACCGTGGCCAACGTATGATGCGGCCAAATTGGTTAAAACAACAATGACCATTGTCGCGTCGGTCAACGGTAAACGAGCGGGCGATTTTCAGATTGGTGTTGACGCGCCGGAATCTGAAATTGTTGCCGCCGCGCGTGATGTGGCCGCACGACGTTTGGGCGATGCTGAAATAATCAAAACCATCGTTGTGCCAAATAAAATGGTGAATTTCGTTGTAAAGAAATAAAAAACGCCCGGTTGGGCGTTTTTTATTCCGATGTGTAATAGCAGTTTTGCGTGTATTCGAATGTACCTGTGGCGTCCGATCCACGGGTGGAATAGCATTTTGTAATTGTGCGGTTGTCCCCTGCAACAGAAGTGCCCGGTGACGGGCAACGGGTGCAACCGGTGCCGGTGCTGCCAAGTTGAGGAAATGCCAAGCCGTAATAGCTGGCAATACAGCGGCGTGATGACATTTTACTGCATTCACATGTATCTGTGTTGCATGTGGCGACGGTTTTTGCTTCGCGGCCGATGCCGTCACTTGTCCAATCGGTTGATTCGCAATCTGTACATGTGCCGTCGCAATCGTCGTCGCCACCACCGATGTCGCCCCCGCCCTCGTATAGGCAGGTGTAATACGTCACAGAACCCGTGCAGCCGGACAAAGTTGTGGTGACTTGCGTGCGTTCGTATCCCGTATTGCAAGTGTCACAAGAACGAATGCGGTGGGGGCCAGGATAGCAACTATCGCTGTATGTTTTGCAGCGGGGCGAATTATCCGGATTTGTTGGGGAACTGGCCGTGCAGCGCATGGCTCTGCAGATGGGGGTTATGTCAGAGACCGCAAATGCCGGTGTGAATATGGGCATGTGCAGTACAACCGCCATGCCGCTGGTTATGATTATATGTTTGATTTTCATTGTCAGAACTCCTGTTTGTTTTTTCTGGTACAGAAAAGAACCACCAAAATTTGGTGGCCAGGAGGTTAACGACAATCATAGGAATTGTGTTGCGTATTTGATATTCCGCAACCCTCCTGGCCCAAAGTCAGGAGTTGTTTTTCGTCGTAATAACAAAATGGACGCATTTTCTATGCGCCACCAGATTATATTCAGACGCCTATGCCGGGTCGTTACACCCCATTGACGGAACACCCGTCAACGTTTGTTATTATATAGAATAGATAATATAAATACAAATAAAAAACGCCCAACCGGGCGTTTTTTGATTACGAGATTTTTTTCAATCTGCGAACGCGGCGTTCGGAATTGTCAAATGGACTTTCCAAAAATGCACGCGCAACCAGGAAAGATACCTCTATATCAATATCATCTGCGGCCAATGCCAGCACGTTGATGTCGTCGTGAAATCTGTCGTCGCGGGCCTGGTCCGGGCGTTCACAGCGTGATGCGCGAATGTGGCGATAACGGTTGGCCGCGATTTGCATGCCTGCGCCAGTGCCACAGATTAAAATGCCGCGGGATTTTTCGTCGCCCGCCATTGCGTCGGCCAATGTTTTGGCAACGTCTGGAAAATCGACGGGCGTGTTTAAATCGTCAGTCCCCAGATTTACCAGGTTGTATCCAATTGCCGCCAACATTTCAATCAGGTATAATTTTACCCCCACCCCACGGTGATCGGCGGCTATATATATTTTTGATATGTTTTTATTCATTTTTTTTATCCTTGCGCTTGGCCAATTTGCATTCCAGGCCTGTGTTCCCCGTTATGTTCAAAGTACAATATGCCAGCGTTCCCGTCATTTGGGCGTTGCTGAATATGTTTGCCGTTGTGACAGTTGCCGGGCCGTCCAAT
This sequence comes from Candidatus Enterousia excrementavium, assembly GCA_017694175.1. Lineage (GTDB taxonomy): Bacteria > Pseudomonadota > Alphaproteobacteria > Rs-D84 > Rs-D84 > Enterousia > Enterousia excrementavium. The sequence continues at coordinate 3,222 of JADINE010000031.1, forward strand.
GAACCGTGCAGAAATAAATTTGTTGCGGTTATTTTGCCAACCACGCGCCCGCCGCGGCCAATAATTACCGTTTCGGCTGTAACGTTGCCTGTTATATTGCCGTGAATTTGAACCGTATGATCGGTTTTTATATCGCCGGTTAATTTACAGCCCGCGCCGATGATTGTTGGTGATTGTTTTTCTTTTGCGTTTGTAAATGCCAACATAGTTTTATTCCTTTACAAATTTTGCAGGGTCGAATGGAACACCTTTGTACCGAATTTCATAGTGCAAATGTGGCCCGGTTGAACGCCCAGTTGAACCCGCCAGACCAATTACAGTGCCCGGACGCACCCAATCGCCGCGCGTCACAAGTGCCTGGGACAGGTGCGCGTATAAAGTAGTGAACCCAAGACCATGGTCAATTTCAACGGTGGTTCCGTATCCAACACGTTCGCCGGCTGATATCACACGCCCCGGGGCCACGGCCAATAATTCTGTGCCTATTTTTCCAGCAAAATCGATGCCACGATGGCGTTTGGGTTCGCCAGTGAAAGGATCCTTGCGCGTGCCAAAGTTTGATGTTACGCGCATTTTTTCAACTGGCGCGCCCAATGGCAGCAGTGTGTTTAACCGCGACAGGCCGTTCCATAATTCTAAATCGTCGGCCAGTTTTTGATACTTAGGGTCAAGTTCTTCGTCAAATTTTACAGGGGTGTACACACCACCAACCAGCGGATTAGAAAATTTATTCGCACTGTTTATTAATTTTTGCTGGGTTAACCCCAGGGATGCGATTGTGGTGCTTATGCCGCGGATTTTTTCACGCAAAGCGTCTATGTTTTCGGTGGCCAGATCAGATACTGCATCAACAATTTGAATGTCTGCTGTGGCGATTTGTTCCATAGAGGTAACTAAATCCGCGTTGCGTTTTTTTAGCATTTCGTTTTCTGCGCGCGTTAATTCAAATTCAGCAGACAACTCGGATAAATTTGTATATTCGGCGGCATAGCCCTCGTTTGTGAACATTTCCGTCAGGCGTGTGCGCAGAAAATCCAATTCGCCCCATGTTTTAAGGCGGTTGTTCATTAACTCTTCTTTCTGTTCGTCGGTTAAATCGGTGGCGTTTAATATTTTATCGTCGGTTACATTTAAATCACGCGTAAGCTGATTGAATTTATCCAAATAAACCTGTAAATCAGACATCTGGCGCGCGTGGGCGGATTTTTCCTGGGCCAGTTCCTGGGTGCGCTGTTGCAGCATCGGGCGATGATATACAAATACGTATGTCGACCACGCGGCCCAAAGTATCAAACCTGTTTTGCCACAAAATTTTGTAAAACGCCAAAAACTGCTTTGTTTGAAAGTGTATACATTGCCACGTGGCGTATCCATAACCGTGAATTCACGCGGCGGAAATATGCGGCATATAACGCGCCACAGCGCCCGAAAAGGCGATGTGATAAACGCCCACAGTGATGTAAAATATCGTGTTATAAAGTTTATCATATTGTCACAGGGTAGCCAATGTATCGCTAATAGTCAAGCCATCACGTAATACAGGGTCGTAATTCATGGGCAATCCACTGTGCAGCATAGAGGCGCCCCGTGTACCAATGCGGCCGCGCAACAGTACCCGTTCGGCTGTTTGTTTTGCCCCAAACAGTGGGATAATCGTTATGTCGCCACAGTGGTGGTTCATTTCTGCGATTACATCAGATATGCGATCGGCTGATACAATTGTGCAAAAATATCCGCGTGGTCGCACCCGCGCGATGCATTTGCGGGTCCACAGGGCTAAATCTGCGTTGTGATGGGCGTTATGTTTTGCAGGGGTGCCGCGAAAATACGGCGGATTTGTTATTACTGCATCAAATGTGCGTGCGGTGCGCCATGTTGTGATGTCTGCATTAATTAATTCAACATCATGATTGTTCAAGGCCGCGTTTCTGGCGCATTCGGCCAACATTTCAGGCGATATATCAATTCCTGTAAGTTGAATATCTTTGTTGTGGGCCAATGCACACAGCCCTGCCCCGCCTGTGCCAATGCCTGCATCCAGTACAGTTTTAACGCCGTTTGGTAAAAAGGCCGCCAGCCACACTGCGTCGGATGTGGGATTGTATCGCCCACGCATTATGCGTACACGTCCGCCCATAAGGGTAAATATTTCTTGTTTTTGCGCCATGCCTGTATAATAATGCAACAGACGAAAAAGGCAAGTTTATGTTTGAAGGCAATATGATTATTCAAAGTGCTGTAAGTGCGTTTAATAATGCTGCGCTGGTGGCACCTGCGTTTTTATGGTGGGCTGTTTTGGCGTTGCCTTTGTTTGTGTTGGTATACTTTTGCGGTGGGGCTTTTTTACAGCGTGTCGGTTGGAACAAGCAAAATATTGCGTCGCATGTTGCAATATGGGCAATCGCGTTGACTGCGGTTTGGGTTGTGCTGTTTGGCGGAAATTATGCGGTTTTGCGCGATGCAGAAACAGTTTTGCCGTTTGTGGTGGCCGCAATTGTTTTTGTGGCTGCGGTGTTTTTGGGGGCGTATTCAAGAAAAGTTAAATTGCCACAATTTCGTGGCGCTTCGTGGAAGCAAAAAATCGGTATAGCTGCGGTGTGGGTGGCTGTGTTGGCGGTTGTTGGATTGTCTGATGTGCATACGTGGTGGGGCCCGATTTTGCAAATTGGGGCCTTTGTTTCGGGAATTTTAATTGGCCGTGTTACGCGGTGTGATAAATTTTTGGTAATGGGGACCACTTTGGTTTTCGGTGGCACAACAACCGCGATTTTGATGCAGCCTGAATTTTTCCGGTTTGGACAATTGGGGGCGTTGGGGCCCGTGCATTTGGGGGCGTTGATTTTGGTGGCTGCGGCGATTGCAGGCACAGTTGCATTGCGTGTTGTGCGACCGCGTGGGATTATTCGTAACAGCGCATATATTAAATTAAAATGGTTGGCACGCATTATGTCGGTTTTGTGTGTGGCGCTGTTTGTGCTGACTGAATCCGTTGTTGTGTTTTTGGGAATGATGCTGATGTTTTTTGCTTGGTTTGCTTTGTCTGTGGTGCATGCGAAAACAATTCCGGCGGATGTATGTGCGCGCGTGTTTTCAATTATGCTGGTGATGTTTGGTGTGATTACTGTTATGCCGGCTGTGGGAAGTTTGGGGATTTTGTACTGGATATCTTTGCCACAAACACGTACGTGGGAACAGATAAAATTCCTGTTATAATTCGTTATATTTATTGAATACCAATTTTTGTGCAGATAATGTATTATTCTGGGCGAAAGTAATAAAAATATAGGCCTGAAAGTATGATACATCCAACTGCCATAGTGCACGAGGGCGCCGTTTTGGGCGCCGATTGTAAAATAGGACCGTTTTGTATTGTTGGCCCAAATGTTGTTTTGGGCGACCGTGTGGAATTGGTTTCAAATGTTGTTATTGATGGAAAAACATCCATTGGTGATGATTCTATTGTTTATCCTTTTGCCGTTCTGGGTGTTATGAGCCAGGATCTTAAATGGCAAGACGAAGCCGCAATGACAGGGTTGCGTATCGGTAAACGGTGTAAAATTCGTGAATATGTAACTATTCATTCGGGAACGCCTGCTTCGGACGGAACAGTGATTGGTGATGATTGTCAAATTATGGTGAATGCTCATGTTGGGCATGATTGCAAAATTGGCAACAGCGTCGTTATGTCTAATTTGGTTCAGGTTGCCGGTCACGTAGAAGTTGAAGATTATGCCATTTTATCTGGTGGGGTTATGGTGTTGCAGTTTGCACGTATAGGGCGCAATGCCTTTATTGGTGGAATGTCTGGGGTTGGAAATGATGTTTTGCCATACGCTATTTATGACGGTGCACGTGCTGTATACAGAACGATTAATCGTGTTGGACTGATGCGGCATGGTTTTACTAATGAAGATATGCACGCAATTCACAGTGTTTATGATGCGGTGTTTCGCAGCAGCGAGGGGACTGTTTCTGAACGATTGGCGCGTGTACGTAAAGAAGTCAAAAATAATAAATACGCCATGGATGCAATCGATTTCATAGAAAACCGTTCTAAGCGTGGTATCGGTACGTCCAAGAATGCAGAATAATAAAATGAAAATCTTTATTATCGCCGGCGAAGTTTCAGGCGACGTTTTGGGTGCGCGTATTATGCGTGAAATGGACGATGCGGAGTTCGTTGGTGTGGGTGGCGAAAATATGGCGGCGGCTGGATTGGTGCCGCTGTTTCCAATGTCTGATTTATCTGTTATGGGGGTGTTGGAGGTTGCAGCCCATGCGAAAACTTTGTTGCGGCGTATAAATCAGACTGTTGATGCAATAATCAAGGCACGGCCTGATATTGTTTTAACTATTGATTCACCTGGGTTTGCCAAAAGCGTTATAAAAAAATTACGTAAAATGCCGGCTGGGCGCGAATTAATAGCCAACGGATTGAAATTTCATCACGTTGTTGCACCACAAGTGTGGGCGTGGCGTGCGGGGCGCGCAAAAAAATATGCGGCTATGTTCGATAAATTATACGCTTTTTTTGATTTCGAAGTGCCCTATTTCACTAAATATGGTTTGGATACGATTGCTGTTGGGCATCCGATTGCAGATACTTTGTTAAATCGCAGGCATGTACGCGGGCGTGGTGCCGAAGACAAAGAAAAAATTATATCTGTTATTCCCGGCAGCCGCATGTCAGAAGTAAAACGTTTGTTGCCGATATTTCGTGATGTTGTGCATCAATTGGCAGCAGATGGATATGTTGGATACAGATTTGTTATACCAACCGTTGAAACAACCGAGGCATATATTCGCCAACAAATCAAGAATTGGGATGTAAAACCTGGACTTGTTCCGGCCACAGCGCGGTATGATTTGTATGAAAAAACGTACATTGCGATTGCGGCCAGTGGTACTGTGTCGGCTGAATTGGCAATGTTGCACGTGCCGGCGATTATAATTTATAAAATGAATCCAATTACAACGTGGCTTGTGCGCCAGGTTATTCGGGTTAATTGGGTATCGTTGGTGAATATTTTGTTAAAACGTGGTGTGTACCCAGAATTTTTGGGCCCCGCGGCCAAGGTTGAAAATGTTATGGATGCTGTTCAGCAATTAACAATTCCATCTGTGCGACAAAAGATGATTGATGAATTGAAGTTGGCTGATGAAATGTGGCGGCGCCCAGAAGGAACGCCGGCGGCGTTGATTGCAAATTCTGTGCGCAGTGCGGTAGAAAATAAATAATAATAAGTTTGATTTTTATTTTAAAAACGCCACATTTTGTGGCGTTTTAATTATCGGAATTACTGGATGGCGTCGGGTAAATTGATTAATTCCAGTTCTTCGGCCATGTCGCCACCGCCAACGCAAATCCCATTGTCGTTTTCTGTGCTGCCGACGGGGCATACCTGGTTAAGTGAACTTGGGGTAACTGTGCACCAATTGGTGTCACCAGGGGCGGCAGTATTGTTCCATACATATCCGAATTTGTCGGTCTCGTATGTTTTCGGATCGCAGGCGGCATCGTTCGCTTCTGTTTTTACCGGGAACCCGGCGATGCACTTTGGGCTTTGGCCGTGTTTGCTGCGACGACCGCCATTTTCCCAGCACAGGCATGCGCCCCATGACTGGGTGTCTACGTCCAAATTATATTCGCGTGGGCACATGTTTTCATTCAGGCCTATATCATAGCGCATTACCAAATTCGGGCTTTCCGGAGAATCTTCAAAATAATTTTGGTTTTGACCACCGCCGCCGCCATATTCCATTGAGCCGGCGAAATTGGAAATGCATAAATTATCTTCTTGGTACAGACCAATTTTAACAAACTGCAATTCGATAAAGCGACCCTGGACGTTGGTGCACTGGGTGGACAGGATGTCGACGATTTGGTTGTAAATTTCTGTGGCAACACCAGTTGGGCGTGGCGTGTGGTGCGACAATATGCGCGCGTCTGGCTTAGTGACGGTTGAACCTTCTGCGTTTACGTAGTCCACAGCCACAGTGTCTTTTGCCAATGTTCCGTATTTTCTGTGTTTGCCGGCCTCGCCATTTTCTTTGTATTCGCCGTCGGGATTCCAAAAGAAGACAGTTTCGTTGTTGCGGGTTCCCTTGGATGCGGTAATTACGTCAAAGCCACCAAACGCCCTTTCCATTATTTCAGGCGTATTGCAAGATGTGATGGATTTCAATTGTTGCGCACATTTGGATACTGGTTCTTCTGTGTTCAGGTTGCCATTTTCGTCGTATTCGTACAATGTAAACCATTCAAGTGCTTCACCTGTTTTGAACAAGCCGCTGTATGGGTAATAGAAGTTTTCATACCGTGTGCCACCAAAATTGTCAAAGCACTGTTGTACCACTGCGCGGCATGCGGTTAATGTATCGGTATCTTGGCGATTATTAATATAATCAGTTACGATGTTTTGACCGTCTGTTTGTTCATAGAACATCATGTTACAAGAATCAATGTAATCACGGCACATTTCTGTTTCCAGTGCGACCCGGTCTGGTTGTAAAATAACAGTGTCTTCGCCGGTAAGCGCCTTCATGGCGGCGGTTAGTCCGGCCTCGCCGTTCATATAGCATGTTGAAACAAAATCAAAGCAGCCCTGTTTAATTTCGGCAACCTTGGATTGTTGGGCGTAATAAATGTCCAACATTGCTTTGTCCAGATATTCTGCCCAAACTTCGTCGGCAATTTCGGTGCATTTGTCCAGTTCTGGTTCAGCAAATTTTTTTACCCTGTTTTCAAAATTTTTAACAAAACTTCTGTTAGATGCAATTTTGGACAATTTTTGATCGGCAGCATCAACACCATCGGCGAATTTTAACAGATTGCCTAGTTCATAAAAGTTTTTAACCCCGGAAATTGGTGCGCCGGTTGTTACGTCAATAAATTCGCCATTATCCAAACACTTGTGATAACCTGCGCCACATACTTCTTCGCTTAAAACAGCGTTTTCCACATTGGTTAAGCATGCGGCCATGTCACTTGAATTATGATTTTGTCTGTTTTCAACGCGTGCCAAATCTAACATAGCGCTGCTTTCGCGGATGGCGGATTTTAATTCCTTTTGTTGATTGTCGATTGCGCTTTGTACTGTGTTGCAATCCTGTTCAATGGCCATTAAATATGCCGTTATTGCGCGTTGCAGTTGGGCGTCGGTACAATCGGCACGAACAGCCTCGCGACATTGGGGATATACTGCATTATACAGGTTTTGGCCGTTGTATGTTGCGATGATTTGGCCCGCGTCGGCCATTCCGAATGCGTTCACAGTGTCAAATGATAATGTTATGCTGTTTAAATCAGAATATTTGCCGCCCACAGACGCATCGTCGCCACGGATGGAATTCATAATTGCCTGTAATAATTGCTTTGATGCAGATGTATCCGATGTAAGTGCATTTTCACCTTCGGATGCGGTTTTCATGGCGGTTGCCTGGGCGGCGGTCATGCCGACTACGTCCAGGTTTTCGTTGAATACGGTTAATTGGTCGCCGGCATCTTGCATGGTGGCGCGAACCTCGCTTAGGTCAAATACGCGATTACTGCACGAGCAACGACGATAATCATCGTTTTTTAATTGGCAAAACTGATCCATACATGTGAAATATGCGCTTTTGCATTGTTCGTATTCAGCGCCGATTTGTGTGCTGGACATAACGTCAGAAACAGTATCAATCGCTGCGCGTGATACAACCGGCGATGCCGTGCGTGCCGTTGTTGTGCCCGATGCAGATTTGCGTTCCGCCGTGGCAGTGCGTGACACTGTGGCGGCGCTGCGTGTGGATGCGGGGCGCTGGGCAGCGGAACGCGTTATTGTGCTTGTACCAGGAATTCGCGAAGTTACCGTGGATGGTGTGCGGGCGGTTGCGCTGCGCCCGGCGACGGCACGCGTTGATGCAGTGCGCGACGATACGGTTTGATTTTGGGCGGATGTGGGGGTGCCGGCTGAGTTACGATTCGTGGCGTTTTCGTCACGCACAGCAGCATTGGCAATGCCAATGCACACGGCAAATGTACAGATAAAATACAAAACCTTTCTCATCCTGAGTTAAATATTAGCAAAATTGCAAAAATCAGGGCAAGCGTTTTTATGCTTTTTTTGATTGATTTTGTTCCGAATTTTCTTGTTGCAAAAGTCGTAAAGTTAATATAATATTATGGGGCGTCGCGGATATGGCGGAATTGGTAGACGCGCTAGTTTCAGGTACTAGTGGCAGCAATGCCTTGGAGGTTCAAGTCCTCTTATCCGCACCACGGTTTTGGGGTTGTAGCTCAGTTGATAGAGCGCTACGTTCGCATCGTAGAGGTCGTGGGTTTGAGTCCCATCAGCTCCACCAAAATTATGCCGCCGTTGGGCGGTTTTTTGTTCCGATGTTTTGTTAATATGTTTAGTTTTTGTGAATTTTGGGGGCGGCGCAAAATTAACAGCGGTGTTGCGTACGCGTATTACCGAATTACAAAACAAAAAAGATTGACAAGGCCGCCATATTCGCGCTAGTATATGTGGCAGATTTTTAGGCCTGGGGATATGGCGGAATGGTAGACGCTGAGGACTTAAAATCCTTTGGTTATTGCAACCGTGTGGGTTCGAGTCCCACTATCCCCACCAAGGAATTATAAAAACAGGGGCGCGTGTTATGTCGCCCCTGTTTTTTATTTAAATCTATTAATATAACTTGTGTTTTGTTTCTTTTGAAACTTTGATTAAGTATTTTTTATATTCGCAGTCTTTTAATGTATTGATTATATTGTTTAACTGCGTTTTGTTTATGAAATTGCGCCGGTATGCGATTTCTTCGATACAGGCGATTTTTAAGCCCTGGCGTTCTTCGATGATTTGAACGAAATTACTGGAATCTATTAAACTTTTTGGGGTGCCTGCGTCCAGCCATGCGTTGCCACGCAGCATCGGTACAACAGACATTCTGTGTTCCGCTAAATACAGGTTGTTCAAATCTGTTATTTCGTATTCACCACGTGCCGATGGTTTTAAAGATTTTGCTTTTTCAACCACGTCACCAGGATAAAAATATAATCCAACAGACGCAAAATTTGATTTCGGATTTTTGGGCTTTTCTTCAATTGATACAGCATTTAATTTGTCATCAAATTCCACAACACCAAATCTTTCGGGGTCTGATACATGATATGCAAAAATTGTTGCGCGTTTGCCTTGGTTTTTGTTTACTGTTTTGCGGAACCATGGTAATTGGCCGCCCATGTGAAATATGTTATCCCCCAGAATCAGGCATACATCTTGGCCATTGATAAATTGTGCGCCGATTGTAAATGCTTGGGCGATGCCTTGGGGTTTTTCTTGGATAGCATAATGAATATGCATGCCAAGCGTGTTGCCGTTGCCAAACAGGCGTTCGATATTTGGGGTATCTTGGGGGGTGGAAATAATCAAAACATCCCGTATGTCAAACTGCATCAATGTTGACATTGGGTAATAAATCATTGGTTTGTCGTATACAGGTAATAATTGTTTCGAAGTTGTTTTTGTTAACGGATACAGCCTTGTCCCGCTGCCACCTGCCAGGATTATTCCTTTCATAATACGCCCCTTTTAATAAGATTCTTTGAATTCATAATAGAAAAATGATGACAAAAAGCAAGTTTTTGTATAAAAATTTTACTTGCACGGGTTGTGTGGTGATGATAGAATACAACCCGCAGTCGCGATTGTGCGTTTTGGATGAGTAGCTCAGTTGGTTAGAGCATCACGTTCACATCGTGGGGGTCGCTGGTTCGAGTCCAGTCTCATCCACCAGAATGAAAAATCCGCCGTTTGGCGGATTTTTAGTTTTTTATCGTAAACCTTTGGCGCGACAACATGCAGATGCGGCACTGCGCCAATCAGAATATTTTTTTGATGGTGTGCGTAAATCCTGCCATGGTTGCCAGCCGTTGCATTGTTGGTCTGTGCCGTTGCCAGTGCATTTAACATAGCGACGTAATGTGCAAGTTTGGTTGGAAATTTTGCCTGTGTCGGTTGTGCATTTTACAACAACCGTTTGATTGCGGGCATCGTTGCGCCCCGTTTCTTTGGAGGATAACAGTTGATATGCGTTTGCGGTGGTTGCGGACATAATCAATAAGCATAATACGGTAAATATTTTTTGTGCCATGTGCATCACCCCCATTTCATTATTATTATATGTGGTTGAAATAAAAAATACAATGGGAATTATTCGTCCGTTTCACTTGTTGTCCACGGTTCGTCGTTCATAACAAGATAATACAGTTCAGCGTTTTCTGTGTCTGGGTTGCGTATAACTGGGCGCACAACGAAAATATCAACGTCGCATGCGTGAATGCCCTGCTCGTCTTGGATTTTTTCAAGGTTATAATGGAATTTGTTTGCGAAATCCATTGCTTGCAGAAAAGCGGCGTCGTCATCGGCGGCAGTGTATGCATTGCCGGCCCACATTAACCACATGCCGTGATTTACTACGTTTTCCTGACCCTGTAAATCATCGGCGGAAAGTAATGTTAATGGTTTGAATTCAATGCCACTTGTAAACTCGTCTGTGCTGGTTTCAGTCCAGTCATACATGCCGCCCAGAAATTTTAGCGCGCCGTATATAAGCCCGCCTGTGCGTTCCAGACGTGCCAAAGCGCCGGCATTGGCAAGGGTTGAATCAAACAGCCAATCACGAATACGACCGGAAAGTTTGCTGCTGCGTGCGACTTTGGTGGCCTTTTGAATGGTTTTATTGCCTGTGCTGGATGCGCGCATTGCACGCCATGCACGTGCGATAATGTTGCCGCGCTGGGGGGTGGACAGGCTGCGCAGTGTGCGACGGTATTGATTAAGATTGGAATATGCATCTGTGGCATTGCGATATCTGCGGACGTTGTCGTCGGTACGTTCCATTTCACGCAGTGTTTTTTCATAGTTTTGAATTTCATCCAGTTTACTTGCGCGGGCGGTGGCGTCGGCTGTGCCTTCCAGATTATCCAATGTGCGTAATTCATTCAATCTGCGGGTGTATTCGGCGGCATCGGCCGTGCGATCCAGACTGATTAATTCGTCCAAAATACGCAATTTATCAACATCTGTTGTTTCGAATAATGCACGTAATTCATTTAGTTTACGTGTGTATGCGCGGGCGTTGGTAAGTCTGTCGATTTTGCTTAAATCATCCAATGCGATCAATTTATTTATTTTTCTTAATTCTTCCAGTGCTTTTGCATGGAGTTGTGTAAGACGAATGTAATCCCGCACAGAATCCATTTGTCGTAAAGTTTGCATGGTTCTGCGCAAATTTTGTAATGCACGTGATGCACGGGCTGATTTTGTTAAGCCCAAAACAACCTGGCCACCGCCCATGGTTAAAACTGTTATTGCAACATCCAGGCTGATTTCCAGATAAGATATCCATTGTAAGTTGACATCCCCGGCAACATAGTAATCATTGGTGTCGTCTTCGATACCAACGGTTTCACTTGTTGCAAGATTAATCATTTCACGATTTCCTGCGATGGCACTTTTGCTTGTGCATTTGCCGCCCTGGGGGAAAATGGCGTCGATGTTATCGTTTATCCATTTTATGGAAATTGTGTTGTTTTTATCAGGACCGATAAATTCGTCCAGTGTGCCAGATTGCACAACCATAATTCCATACCAGGCTGGATCTGTGTTGGTCCAAACATCTGTGCCATTGGGGTCTATGCGTGGGTTGGGATCCAAGGCCGGTAATTCACGTTTTTCGCCCAACGTTATGCGCTGAGCCAGTATTTTGGGCTGGGTTTCATAATTTATAACTATTTCACGCCCGCCAGGAAAAACATAACGTATTGGTAAAAATGTTATCGTGTCATCTTCGGCGGCATTGGCAAATTCTGGGCATGCCATAACCGATTGCAATACATCCGGATTTTGAAAAGTTTGATAAATCCATTGTTGGATTATTAATTCGTCGTCTGATTCGGAAACCTGATCCGCGGTGCTGGCCAGTGCGTTCGCAAAAACCGCTGTGGCGCATTCTGTGTTATCTGGTTCGCGTTTTAATAATTCAGATGCAGGGATAAAGTCGGTAGCTTCGGTTGGAACGATTACATCATTTGCCCCCCCGCCGATAATCAGCGAATCGCCCGCAGTTACACCAAAAGTTGTACTTATGGCGCATATCGCAAACAACAAAGAAACAATAATCGCCCGCATGGTTTACTGGATGAAATTTGCACATTCAGATGACAATTGTGCGCGCATATCAATTATTGATTGTTTAAGTGTTTCGTATTCGGTTGTTTCGGTATCTGATATACATGTGTTTTCAATTTTTCTGTACCCGGTCGGGCATTCCCATTTCCAGCATATGTTTGTTTCGTCGGGCGTCCATATCAATGCAGATTCAATCCCCGGGGTTGGTGCCTGGTATCCCTGGCAATAACGGGTGGTGCATTCCTGGTTCCAGAAATCGTTTTGAAATGTGCCACTGATTGCGCCCGCGGCGGTTGTATTTCTTTTACGGTTGTTTTGCAGGCATTGGCGTGCCATGCCATAAATTGGGACAGTTTCCGTTATTTTGCCGTTGGCGTCTTTGATTTCTGCACCACAAAACATATATCCACCAATGTTTACTTTGCGATCTTTTGATTCAAATACTGTGTTGCAACATGTGCGTTGACCGGTGACAGGATCCGTCAGGCAATCTGATGCGGAAAGACTTGTCCAAACCCCGGGGGTTAATATAAAAGACCACCACCGATTGCGCGAGCCTGAACGGGAATAACCCTGGTTTTGCTCAACGGGTTCGCCACTTAAAATACTGGGGGAAAATTGTGTTGTTGGATAGTCGCCTTTTAACTCAGGATAACATTCGCTGAATTTTTTTTTTGATTCCTGACATTCAGTTAATTTTTTCAGGTCTGCGTTCAGGGTTGCCATCATAGTTTTTGCGTTTGCACATTTGTTTTGCGCCACCGCAGAATTTTGCGAAAATGTTCCCGATGCTTGTAATTGCTGATTATCCATCGCAATGTTGATTGTGTGATATCCAGATGCGTCTTTGTATGGAGCATAACCAGCCGCGCCCAACTGTACGCTTTGCTCAAATGTTAAATTATCCGCTGTTTTCGGAAAATCAGCCTGCGCTAGTTCGGAATTCGTTGTGCCTGTGGCAGCCTGTAAATTTTGCAGTTCGTTTTGGCGTTCAATCATATCGTTTTGCCAATCTGGTAACTGTTGTGTTTGTGGTTGAAATTCATAATTTTGCTGATTGGCATTTGTGTTTGGTGTGGTTGCCGTTGGAAACGCAACACTTTTGCCCTTGGGCACTGCCACTGCATTTTGTGATTTATATTTTTCAAATTCGCTGTCGATATAGCCCGCGCATGGAGTTACATAATTATGGTTTGGTAAACTGGCCAATTGTATAGTTATTGTTGGGCGCGCATCACTTACATCCATGCCAATACAGTTGTTTCGCTGGGAACAAAAAGATGAAACCAACGCACCAACAATCGCTGTGCAATCAGATGTATCAACATCCACACCGTTTACATAAATTGGTACAGGCATGCGTTGATTATACGGGCTGTTGGGATTCCAAAATGGATTTGATGAATAATTTTGTACATTTTGAATTTGACCATATTGCGAAAATGGGGTTGTTGGCGTCGGAAACGTTGTAGCAAACGACGGCATAACCCATCCACAGGCCAATAAAATAAATGCTGATAATGATTGTAATTTCATCTCTCGCTTCCCAATTATGTATTATTATATCAAAAAAGTCGTTATAATTAAAGATAAAATTCCACCCAAAACAAAGAATGGTGCGAATGGAACAAATTTTTGTTTCTTTGATATGCCCCAAATTAACCCGCCCAGGCATGCCACAGCCAATGCAATGGCCAGGCCGTTCGTGCCCAACCATATGCCGCCCACTGTTATCAGTTTTATATCACCAAATCCGATTGGTGGGGTTGCGGAATCAGATTTTATTTTTGTAAACACAAAGCCTGTGATTGATGTAAGTATGTATCCGGATATTGCCGCAACCAGGCTGTCTGTGGTGGAAATTGGCCATGGGAAAAAATGAGTTACGGTTAATCCGATTAAAAGAAGCGGAAACAGGTATACGTCTGGGATGATGCGGCGGCGAAAATCGGTGCGTGCAATTTGCCATGCGCACAGGCCTGCCACCAGCAGCAATATTATGAAAACGATATCAAAAATCATATTTTTCCCCCTTGCCTTTCGATTCGAAATTATGTTACAATTATGCTGATATATATAACAAGGATTTTTTGAAATGAGTAAAGGTTGGGATAACGCAACACTTAAAAAGTTGAAAGCCCTTACTGGGAAAGGCTTGTCTACGTCCGAAATCGGCAAGCGTTTGGGAATGAGTAAAAATGCCGTTGTTGGCAAGTTGAACCGTTTGGGTTGGAATTCCAAGGCGGGTGGTGTCGCAGGCGCCACAGCCAAGGCGAAGAAAACGGCTGCGAAAAAGGCGACAGCCGCGAAAACTGGGGCGAAAAAGCCCGTTGCAGCGGCCAAGAAAACTGTGGTTAAATCGCGCGCGGGTGCGGCGGCCAAAGGTGCTGCAAAAACAGCGACCAAGAAAACGGCGAGTTCTGTGCGCGGTGCAAAATCGTTAAATAAAAATTTGGCTATGCATCAGCGCATAATTCAACATTCGTTGGAATTGGCGAATTTAAAGCCTGGGCAATGCCGTTGGCCGATTGGCGACCCCGATTCGGAAAATTTCCATTTTTGTGGGGAACCTGTGTTCGTTGGCAAACCGTATTGTTATGAACATTGCAAGCAGGCATATCAATTTACGCCGCCAAAGAAAAAATAGGCCTGGACTTTGATGCTAAGCGAGAGGGAAAAATGGACAATTCTGTTTTAACGTTCAAAGAATATAATATTGGCGGCAATGTGTTGCGTGCGTATTATGATGCCGATGAAAAATTGGTGTTTGTGTTGGACAGTACCGTTGACGATCGCAAACCGAATGCGTTGCTGGTTATAAATCCTGTGGGTGATCGCAAGTGGGATGATATTTTGGCCAATGATTATGGGGTGGATTTGGAAACTGTTCGGCCAAAGAAAAATAATAAATATCAAAAATTAGATATCGAATACAGTGGTTTGGCTGAATACGATAATTTAATTAATGCGTATGAAAATGGTGACGATTTAACAGCGGCGCTGATAGAGCTGGCGGCTTTTCGTGAAGATTCTGTGCGGCGTGCGGCAAATGAACGTTTGGCAACAGCGGAATTAAGTGCGGAACGCGCACGTGAAACAATTACGCGTGCCCGCGAAAGCATAGATGAATTACAGGCAAAACTGCGGACTTTGCGCGCCCAGTTGGCACAACAGAAAAAGAAAATTGGACGCGAGCCGACTAAACAATCTGCATCAAAAATTTTACGGACAGATGCCCAGATTGATGCAACAGGTGAAAAATTGCGGCGCGCGAAAAAACGCTTGGCAAATGCGCAGCGTCGTTTGATTGTTGCCGACGAAGATGCCGAAATTGCACGCGAAATATTATCGCGTGGGGCGGCTGAACGTGCGCCGGTGGCGGGTGCCATAATGCCGCAATCGCAGCCATCTGTTACCACGACTTATAACATTTCGTATGATGATGCCGATGAGACGGACAAGACCGATGATGTGGTTGATACAGATGAAAGTTTGCATTATTCAACCGAAATTGCGGCGCCTGTGCGTACAGATGTTGTTGCAACAGATGCAACAGATGATAATCATGTTGCACGTATGCCGGATGACGCTGATGAATATGAAGATTCAACAGATGTTACAGAATATAAAAATGAAGAACCAAAGGCGGAAAATATGGCCGACGAAACAGTAAAAAATGATAACGACGAAGTACAACCTTTGTTGGATGAAAACCCAGAAATTTTGGATGAAGATATAGCGTTCAAGCCGATTGCCTTTGGGGTTTCAAGCCCGGTTGAATCTGATGACACGCAACAGCAAAACGCTGAAATGTATGACAGTGTGATTGATGAAAAACCTTTGTCGTTTACGCCGCCTGTGTCAAATAATGCGACGGCTGGCGATCAGGCTGCGCCGATAAATGTACGCCCTGTGACAGATATGCCAGAACAGGCCGCAACATCACAATCTGGGGCGCCTGTGTTGGATACGATAACGTCTGTGGATGTTTCCGTGCCGCAGGATAATGGAACGGCGCAATTGGATTCTGAATTAATGGCCGGTATATCGCAACCAAAAGATGTGGCGGCACCAATGCCAAGCCCAGTGGCTGAACCGGCACCGGTTGCACCGGCGGCACCTGTCCAGGATGCGGCGCCGGCTGTGGCGGAAAATGCGCAGCCTGTGCCACCAGCGGCGACTGCCCAGAATGCAGCCGCGGTTCGCCCTGTGTCGCCGATAACTGGTAATGCCCAGCCGACTAACCCGGCACCGCGTAAACCGACGCTGGTGTATTATATTTTGCTGATATTGTTGATTGCGTTGTCTGTGTTTGCGTTGTGGTTGTATCAGAAAAATACTTCTGACCAGGCGCCGGATTTGACAACAACTGTCACGGAACAGCAATCGCAGAACGCGACAAGCAAGGTGGATGAATCCCTGTTGCCCCAGGCCGCAGTGCCCCAGGCCGAAGTTCAACCAACAGATGTGCAGGTTGCAGAGCCGGCACCGGTTGCAGAACCAGAACCTGTGGTCGAGCCCGAGCCTGTTGCGGTGCCAGAACCGGTTGTTGAGCCCGAGCCAGAACCAGAAGTGCCAGACGTGGTTGTTTTGGAACCCGAACAAACCGAGTCCGCGGATATCGTGATTGAATCTGTCAGTGTGGCGGCGCCTGCGCCTGTGGCGGAACCCGAGCCCGTGGTTATAGAAACAGAAGAAGAAATTTTAGCCAATAAACCGGCATATAATGTTTCGCAGAACGAAAATATGTTTGTGGCGGATGAAGAATACGACACTGAAACATTGCGTAATGCCA
Organism: Candidatus Enterousia excrementavium; assembly: GCA_017694175.1. Classification (GTDB taxonomy): domain Bacteria; phylum Pseudomonadota; class Alphaproteobacteria; order Rs-D84; family Rs-D84; genus Enterousia; species Enterousia excrementavium. The sequence goes on from JADINE010000031.1 coordinate 20,193, forward strand.
ATATGGTTGCAGTGGATACCACTGGGCCATCTGTGGTAAGTGCGCCAACAACGCAAAATGCAACAAGTGGCGCGTTAAGTGGTGTGTATTCGTCTGATGATTATGTGCCGCAATCGGTTACATCCATGGTATGGGAAGAAGAAGTTGAAACGCCGTTGGCGGATGTGCCGACCTGCCCCGATGGGACTGCGCCGGATATAAACGGTTGTTGCTCGGGCGAGGTTTATACCGATATGGGCGAGATGGGATTTAATTGTTGCCCGCAATCAGGGGGTGACTGTTTCCCGCCATTGATATAAATTTTGCGTGCAGAGTGATATTATTGTCACGCATGGCGTGACAATAATAGAGTGGAGAGTGTAGAGTTTAGAGTGTGGATAATGTACACTCTGCCCCTGTCATTGCGAAGGAGTACGATCAACGTTGAAAACGTTGGCGTACGACTGTGGCAATCCAGTGCAATATGTCTGCGGGCGGAACGCCCGCAGTGCTTTTGTATTCGCGCTTTGCTCGCGATGAATCCGAGTATATGAGGTCAAACGAAGTGCAGACCGAATAAATACGAGGATACGCACAGGGCGCAACGCGCCCGAGCGACACACTCACGAGTCACGAGTAAACCACCCCGTCGACTACGTCGACACCCCTCCGTAGAGGGGAACTTTGCCCCGCAACGGTACGTAGCTAGTTCCCCTCTGCGGAGGGGTGGC
>JADINE010000032.1 GCA_017694175.1 Candidatus Enterousia excrementavium
CTCAGTTGATTAGAGCATCTCGTTTACACCGAGAGGGTCGGGGGTTTGAGTCCCTCAACATCCACCACAAAATACAATCGCCCAACGGGCGATTTTATTTTGTGCATGGGGATGTGGGACGAAAACCCCCGCGGGGTGTTTGACAATGAGTCAACGAGCATTTTAATAAAATGCGAGTGCAGTACGCCTTGGCGTACGTGAACGAATGCCCCGCAGCCGGCGTATCGGCGCCGTGCGAGGGAGTCCCGGGCATCCACCACAAAATTTCGTTAACGAACGCAGTGAGTTTAAGAAATTTTAGTGCCACACGAAGCCTCGTGCGAAGTGTGGCTTTTTTGTTACCACACGAAAGCAAAAATTCCCACACGAAGCCTTGTGCGAAGTGTGGCTTTTTCGGTACCACAACGGGCAATTGTATTTTGCCGGTAAAAAATCTTGGATTTTTATATGTGTATTTGCTATGGTTGCACTGAATAACATAACAGCAAAAGGATACCATAATGCCACAGACAAAAAAACAAGCGGTTACATCTGTTAACAACAATAAAACAATAGTTGGATGGGTTATTGGATTGGTCGTTGGGCTTATATCCCTGATTTTTGTATATGGGATAATAAATGTTTCGTTCAGATCTGTGATAAAATCTGGTTGTATGGATGGCGGGGAAGTTAATGAAATGGCATGTGATTGCCTTGCGGGTGTTGTGTCCGGAAAAATTTCGTTTTTTGGCAAGACGCAGTTACTTTTGTTTGGCGGCAGTCCTTTGGAATACATGGATGGAATTCCATTGGTCGAAATAATAGGATGTGGGCTGATCGGTTTTGATTTTTAATCGCGTTTTTATCAAAGGGGGAAAGATATGAAAAAATTAATTGGTTTAACAGCGGTATTGTCTGTGTTATCAGCATGCACAACAATTAATCCGTACACGGGCCAGGCCCAAACATCAAAGGCCGTCTGGGGTACAGCCATCGGTGCGGCAACGGGGGCAGCAACTGGTGCGTTGGTATCTGATAACCATGGCACAGGCGCATTGGTTGGCGGTTTAGCGGGTGCTGCATTGGGTGGTGGTGTTGGGTATTACATGGACACCCAGGAAGCTGAATTACGCGCAGAATTGGCGTCAACAGGGGTAAGTGTTATTCGTGATGGTGATAACATTCGTCTGATTATGCCGGGTAATATCACATTTAAAACTGATTCTGCGGATATTAATGCAGGATTTTATGCAACATTGAATTCTGTGGCCAAAGTTTTGAATAAATACGATAATTCCACGGTTATGGTTATGGGTTTCACAGACAGCACAGGTTCGGCGGCATACAATCAAACATTGTCGCAAAATCGCGCAAGTGCTGTTGCTGCATATTTACAGGGCCAGGGCGTGAAATCAAACAGATTTGAAATTTTGGCAATGGGCGCATCAAACCCGATTGCAGATAATTCAACTGCCGCGGGGCGCCAACAGAATCGCCGTGTGGAAATTAAAATTATTCCAAACAAATAAAATAAAACCCCGCGTTTGCGGGGTTTTTTATAAGATTACATTTGACGTCCGTGTCCGCGCAACCAGTTCAGTGCGCCGCGCACATACGTCTCTGCGCGTCTCGCGTCAAATTGCATAGTTCCCGGTTTTCTTAATTTGAATTCTGCGTCAATCCAAGTGTTGTAAGAAAATGGAATAACGTTGGAAATTCTTGTTAATTGTTCGGCGACGTTTTCACCCGACAATCCACCCGCATATCCGTGCGCATGCCCGGAAAAACGCGGCGTTTCCCATTTCACGGGGCTGCGCCCTGTGCCGTATGATGAATCAAACAGCAATGAAAATGGCACCCCTGTGTCATACAGTCGTGATATATACGATACAACCAGCGGGTTATCATTAAATGAAAATATGAATTCATTATCTGGATAATCAGCGATAATGGCGGCCATTTCATTTTCATTGCGCAGATTCATTCCGTTGCCGATATTCAATTGCCAGCGCGGAATTGCGGGCCTGTTGGTTGCATATTTGCGTGCAGCCAACCATTGTTTTAATTCCGGCGCGATTTTCCCATTGCAAAAATCAGTGCACCAATCGCCGCCTATATGCATTGCCAAATTTACTTCATTTTGTATATTTTCGCGCAGTATTTGATTAAACCACTTATTACGCACAGAATTTGCGCGCATAGTGTGTTGAGAGGTAACTATGCCAATTTCCACTTTGTCTGATAAACGCCCCAGGCTGACAAGTTCCGCTGTATAATTTTCTTCGTTTGCCCCTGAACAAGTTATATACCGTAAGTCCATTTAATTTTCCTTTTTGCTATTATTCAATCGTAATTGTCCACAGGCACTCCCGATATCCTGACCGCGTTCACGACGTATACGAGTATGAATTCCGTTTTTTATTAAAATATCCTGAAATCTGTGCACAGCATTTCCAGATGGTGCGACGAAATCGCGTTCATCAACTGTATTCCACGGGATTAAATTCACCATACAGTTTTTGCCACGTAATAATTCAGACAATTTTTCTGCATATTCGGGGGTGCAGTTTAATAATTCAGGTTCGCCATTTTCACCGGCCACAGCCAATAAAATATATTCTATCATCAGTTGTCGATTGTGCAGACCAGAAAATTCAAACGCAGCATCCAATACATCACTTAACGGATATTTATTGTTGATAGGCATTATTTTACTGCGCAGTTCATTTGTTGGTGCATGTAACGATATTGCCAGATTAATTGGCCGTCCCCATTCTGTTAATTTTTTTATACCCGGCACAATCCCGCATGTTGACACAGTAATTTTGCGCCATCCGATACCCATATCGCTGTTTGCGCGTTCAATAAACCCGATTACATTATCTGTATTTTGCAACGGTTCGCCGGTTCCCATCACAACGATATGCGACACGTCGCCATTATTAGCATCCCCATTTGGGTGTATTGGGCGTGGTGAAAATCTGTCGTCACGCAATTCCCATTGCGCCACCAAGATTTGAGCATAAATTTCATTTACAGTTAAATTTCGTTTAAGTCCCAATAATGTGCTTGCGCAAAATTTACAACCCATTGCGCATCCAGCCTGGGAACTTACGCAAACACTGTTGCCGTAACTTGTGCGCATTAAAACGCATTCAATTTGTTCCCCGTCCCCCAGGCCCAGTAAAAATTTTGTTGTTTGATTATCTGTGGATTGTAATTTTTTAATAACCCGCACAGGCAACGTTTGCGCAACATCATCCAACTGGTTACGCAACGCCACAGGTAAATTTTTCATAGATTGAAAATCGGGTGCCCCCCGATTTAACCATTCACGAATTTGTTTGGCGCGAAATCTGGGTTGTCCCAAATTTTCGACGAATTCATTTAATTGTGCATCTGTAAAATCAAATAATATAGGTTTCATAATTTATATCTGTCATCGTTTATAACAACCACAGCACGCCTGCGCAGTTGCTTTAATTGTTGGTCAGCCAGGAACATAGCCTGTTTAAATTGTGCATTTTGTTCAATTAATTCATCCAGTTTTTGATATTCTTCGGTTTTTTTGGTGCTGCACACCAGCAGTACAGATCTGTCCACCACGGGCGACCAAGTAAGCAACGGCAATGTTGCCACACGATTACGAATTTCATCCTCGAATTCATATTGCAGTGCGGTAAATTTTTGTGGTGCGCCGCCTAAATCGCGTGCCATTTGCATTGCGTCATCGCAACTGTCGGGTTTGGTAAGTTTTGCCGCCACATCCCCAGGAATATCCACCAACCGTATGATGGTCATTTCGATTGGCAAACCCTGTTCACGTGCGATATTTGCGCGTTCATTTGCGATATCATTTTCGGTTACTTCCACTGTTGGCAAAATTGTACGCGCAACAACGATTTGCCATGCAATTTCCGCCCGCAACGCAGACAAAGCCATCGCCCGTTCAGTTGCTGACAAATCACCCAAATTCATTTTGGCCAGTTCTTTTTCAACTGTTTCATCATCTGGCACAACATTAAAATTTTGTGCATAGGCCAACTTGACACTGTCATCAATAATGTTTTGCAATGCTACGCGTCGATTATCAGTGGACGATTGCCCCTGTTTGTTCATTAACGAGACGCGCGCAGTAACATCCGCATCGGTCACAGGTGTCCCATTCACAGACGCCACCACAGACGCCGCATACCCCGGCATTGCCAGCAACAAAGAAAATATTGTAACGACCAGTTTTTTCATTTCCACATCCCCTGCTTAATCAGTATTGTTGGCCATTTATGGACATTCCAAATCTGAACTGGAATGTAGTTGTACCAACGTAATCGTATTTTACAGCATTATCACGACGATATTCCACCGACAAATAATAACACGGATGGGTATAGAATAATCCCCCACCATGGCGCTGGAATTGGCCGTCTGTCATGTTGAATATTGCATTAAAGCGCAAAGACCACCGATCAGTCAACTGGACACCAATCCCCGCCATTAATTCATTTATATCGTCATCAGTGGTATGTGCATCAATAAATTGCCGCGACCAAATATGCCCCAAATTCACAAAGTTTTTTGATGTTCCAATTATGGCGGATGTTTCCATATGGCGCAAAGACAAATCTTCCTGGTCCAGACGGAAACGCGTTGTTAAATCAATCCATTTCATATTATCGTATTCCAGACGTCCGACATAGTCTGATGCCCCATGATGGAAACCGCTGTTTGGATCAGTGTTTGCGGGGTCTGCGAAATCATATGTTTGCCCGACAAAGATTTCGAATGTTTGTCCATCTGGATTGAATGCAGCATACCGCACACCATAATCTGCATATGTTCCATTTTCCCATAAATCCAATCCGGCAAATCGGTTATTTGAAAACAGCGTTGCATCGGATAAAAACGTTCCGGCTGAATCATTGTTTAATGTAAATTGGTCTTCGTCTGTGCTGCGCATAACAGTTAAACGGGCGCGCGGTTCAATAACCTGGGTCCATCCATCAGATGGTCTGAATAATGGCAATCCCCATTCAACATAACCGCTGGGTAAAAATCTGTCTTTTAATCCTGAAAAATCTGCTTCGTCGATTAAATTTGTATTATGGAAATGATACACGTCATATCGTGCAGACAAACTGGCGGTAATTCTGTTGCCGCCCCACAGCGTCCATGGCGACACAATGCGCATATCGCCGATTAAACGCTGAGACGATGTTCCATCCCCAGAAATTCCCAAAACGTCAGCATTTAACTTCAAAAATGTTTCTTTGAACAAAGGCTCGGTTTGATACGTTGCGCGAATGTTCGGCAAAATGTTACCAGACGGTACAAATTGCATACCGGTCGAGGCACGTAATTCCTGGAATATATGTGCATCAGCAACAACATATCCACTTTGTCCGAACAATTCGATTTTCGCGCCTGAATCCAAATAGGGTTGATCGCCATAAAATCCGTATTTTTGCAGGAATGTTTTATCAGACGCGCGTTCCAAAAACACAGTTGCCCGCGCATATTCACCCAATTCGATTACGTCATTATTGAATATATACCAACGGTCATCGCCGTCCTGGTTATGTGTGTATGCACCATCAGTTCTGAATTGTGAATGATTAAGGTTTAATCTGTGTTCCAATTGGAACAATGGATTTTCTTCGGTTAAAATCGATGAAGTAAAAGTTAAATCATGCGTATCTGAAAAATTCACATACAATGGGATATTAATTTGAGTTCCCATATTATTGGTTGAACCGAAATCAGGCATTAAAAAACCAGTTTTATGCCGAACACCTGGATCTGGCATTTCAAAGAAAGGCAACCAAAACACAGGGATATCATAAGTGCGCAACACAGGATTGTAAAAACGCAACATACGACTGTCCATATCGTGCACTATTTTTTGTGTAGTAATTTTCCAAGCGTCACCATACGCGTCACAATTATCACACGCGGTAAAACTTGCATCGTATGCAGTGGTAAGGATACCATGCCGCACTATGTTATCAGATTCCACATACACATGATCGCCCAGCCATAATTTAATATCGTTGCCGAATAATTCGTTGCCATCCTGGGACAAATACGAATCAGTAAGTGTCATTCGTTGCCCAGTTTCGTTTACTATTTCAGTATCCCCAATTGTTTTCAGTGTTCCTGATTTTACATCGTATTCGATTTTATCTGCGGTAATAGTTTTGGGTGTATCGATATCAACAGATGCCGCGCCCGCGGTAACAGGCGCGATACAGTAAACTAAAAATGCGTATATTTTCTTCATTTTTTACACAATACAAATAATATCACACCCAGCACTGCGAAAAGCCCTGCAACCAAGCCGACAAATTCAGACAAACTTCCCACCATATTGGACACAGACATGTATAACGACATAACAATCGCCATCGCCGCAACTGCCACCGCCGGGGCAAAACTTGCGCGTCTGCGTAATAACGAAGAACGCAGCAATATTGTCGCGCACAGCGCAGCCAAAATCAAGTTCATCATTGGCCCCAGAAAACGGCTGCACAATTCGGCTAAAACCATTTTGTGCTGTTTTTCTGTATCCGAATTCAAAACATAATTGATTAATTCAGCGGTTGGAACCCGGCGTACTCGGAAAGATGTTTCGCCTTCTTTATCGGCAACATTTAAATCCATGTCGAATGTATCAAATGTGCCGGTGGTAAGTGTATCGCCTTTGGCCTGTAACGAACCATTATTCATTACGATTGATAATCCACGCGCCGTTGAAACCAGTTTTCCTTTTTCCGCGAATATTGTGACAGGCGCATCCTCGTCGCGCATATCAGACAGCATCACTTGACTTAAATCATGGCCAGAAACCTTGTCCACATACACAACCAGCCCATCTGTTATTTGCGTGAATGCGGATTCTTGCAATTTCATATGTGCCAATCCGTAACGCAAATTCCATTGTGTTGAATAAAACAAAGCCTGGGTACGTGGCACGACCCATAAATTTAACACAAAATGTAAAATGGTAAGCACGCATGCCAATATCAGCGCCGGTCGTGCCAGTTGCCTTGGCGATAATCCGGACGCAGCCATAACTGTTATTTCATTGTCAGATATTAATTTATTATAAACAAAAATCACCGCAATGAACGTAACGAACGGGATAATAATAGACATGATAAACGGCACCATAAGTACCGTAAGCCCCAAGAAACTTGTTAATTCCACCCCATAGTTCAACAAAAATTTCATCATGGACATAATTTGCAACATCCATGCCAGTCCAGTCAGAACAAGCAACAGAATCACAAAAATCGCGACCAGCTGACGCGTAAAATATCTGTTCAGTATTTTCATATTTTTGCAGTATAAAGCCCAAAACACATACCGTCAAATTATATTTGAAATTTGCAGAATTTTCTTGCATTTAATCGATTCGGTATACATAATACATGTGTTCTTAAAAGTTTTTTTAAGGGCGGGGTTGAAAAACCCCGCCTTTTGAATAAAAAGGCGACATAAAAAACAAAATATTATCATAAGGAGAAAAACAAATGTCTTTTGTTTCTATGCCACGTCAGGATTTGCTTTTGGCCATTGATTCATTGGCCCAGGAAAAGCAAATAGATCGTGAAATCGTTATCGATTCACTCGAAGCCGCAATTGCAAAAATCGCCAAACATAAATACGGCGAAGAATTTAATATCACGGCTGAAATTGATCGTAAAAATGGTGCGATTCATGTAAAACGTTTGTTCGAAGTTATTGAATCGCCTGAATCCCGCGGTGAAGAATACGATGCCAACACGATGTTGACGGTGGCCGAAGCAAAAAAGTATGCTAAAAATCCACAGGTTGGCGATATCGTCGAAGATGCCTTGCCAGAACCAGAATTTGGCCGTATGGCATTTCAAACTGCGCGCCAGATTATGACGGCTCGCGTTCGCGATGCTGAAAAGGGCCGCCAATACGAAGAATTCAAAGATAATATTGGTGATATCGTAAGTGGCGTTGTGAAACGCATTGAATTTGGTAATATTTTTGTTGATATAAATGGCAAAGCCGAAGGCTATATTAAAAGCAACGAATTAATTCCGGGCGAACGTTTGGCGGTTGGCGACCGTGTTCGTGCATTGATTATGGATGTGGCGCGTTCGAATACTGGGCCCCAGATTTTCTTGACCCGCACGCATCCGATGTTTATGGAAAAATTGTTTGTCCAGGAAGTGCCAGAAATTTACGAAGGCATTATCAAAATCAAATCGGTTGCACGTGCCCCCGGCAGTCACGCTAAAATCGCCGTTGAAACCCAGGATCCGTCAATTGATGCAGTTGGTATGACTGTGGGTATCAAAGGTACCCGTATCCAGCCGGTTATTAACGAATGCCACGGCGAAAAAATAGACGTTATTTTGTATTCAGACGATCCGGCTGTGTTCATTGTGAACGCCATGCAGCCTGCCAAAGTTGCAAAAATCATTGTTGATGAAGATACGCGCAGCGCGGCCGTTGTTGTGAACGAAGACCAACAGTCTTTGGCAATTGGTCGTCGTGGTCAAAACGTGCGTTTGGCATCGCAATTGACGGGCTGGAACATCGATGTTATGAACGAAACCGAAGAGCAAGAACGTCGTGCCAAAGAAGTCAAAGAAAAAACAGAATTGTTTATTTCTGCGCTGGATGTGGATGAAATGCTGGCACATCTTTTGGTTACCGAAGGTTTCCGTACAATCGAAGAAATTGCATTTGTGGATGCCGGCGAATTGGAATCCATCCAGGGATTCAATGCTGAATTGGCCGCAGAACTGCAAAATCGTGCAAAAGCATATTTGCAAAAGCAAGAAGAACAGTACAAAGAAGATGGCCACAAAATTGGCATGTCGGATGATTTATTGAACTTTGATTTTATCAAACGTCCAATTATAATGCAGTTGGGTAATGCAGGCATTAAATCATTAAATGATTTGGCTGATTTGTCCACAGATGAACTGATTGAAATTTTGGGCGAAGATACAATGAGCCCACGTTTGGCAGGTCGTGTGATTATGAAAGCGCGCGAATTGGCATACGGCATAACCCAAGGCGAAGAATAATTTTAACGGAGTATATTTATGGCGACATTAACACTCGGAAAATCAGTAACTATTGACCAGGTGGCCAGCAAAAAGGGCGACGCGGTGTTCGTTGAACGCCGTCGTCGTGTCGTTGCCCCAGGCAGCAAAGAATTACGCGAAGAACCGTCCGCGCCTGCGCAAACACATAACGCAGCGGATGAAAAATTGCGTGCTGTGCTCGAAGCTGCCCGTGCCCGCGAAGAAGAACGTCGGCAACGTGCCGCAGCCGAAGCGGCCGCAACCGCCGCGCGCGAGGCTGAAATAGCGCGTGAAACCCGCGAATACGAACAGGTCAAAGAACAACTGGCTGCGCGTGAAAATGTCGCCGAAACGCAACCTGCCGAAGAAAATACACCTGTTCGCCCGACCCAGGCTAAAAAGCAATTTTCTCAACCATCGCCGCGCGCAAAACAGAACCGCGACGATGATGAAGATATGGGAATGGGGCGTGCGTCTAAATTCAGTGGCGGCAAAAAAGAATTCAAAAAAACAGGAAAAATTTCCCTGCACGATATTGTAATTGGTGGCGATGACGACGATGATGACGAAATCGGCCTGCGTGGTGCAAATCGTCGCCGGTCCGAAGCGTCGCTGAAACGCTTTCGTGAAAAGGCACGTGCGGTATTTTCTGCCCCGCAAAAGGTGGAACATGTTGTAACTTTGGGCGACACCATCACAGTCAAAGATTTGGCGGCTGCCATGGCGGAAAAGGTTGGCAACGTTATTAAAAAATTAATGGAAATGGGCATGATGGCATCACAAAATCAAACCATCGATGCCGATACAGCCGAACTTGTGGCCGGTGAATTTGGCGCCAAAGTAAAACGTGTTGTTGTAAAGCCATATGCCGATCAATTGGAACGTGTGCCGAATCCGGAACATATGCAACCGCGCCCGCCTGTGGTAACGGTTGTTGGCCACGTTGATCATGGTAAAACATCGCTTTTGGATGCGTTCCGGCATGCAAATGTTGCTGCCCGTGAAGCTGGTGGCATTACCCAGCATATTTCTGCATACGAAGTGAAAACTAAATCGGGTGCCATGATAACATTTTTGGACACGCCGGGCCATGAAACATTTACAGCCATGCGTGCACGTGGCGCGCAAATGGCGGATATTGTTGTTTTGGTTGTTGCTGCAAACGATTCCATCATGCCGCAAACAATCGAGGCCATTAATCATATTCGCGCGGCCAAAGTTCCATTTATTGTTGCGATTAACAAAATCGATTTGCCTGATGCGGATCCAACGCGTGTTAAAACAGATTTGTTGCAACAGGAAGTCCAGGTCGAAGAATTGGGCGGCGATGTACAATGTGTTGAAATTTCCGCAACCAAACATATCGGGCTGGAAAAATTGGAAGAAGCCATCTTGTTACAGGCTGGCATCATGGATTTGAAAGCCGATCCAGATATGCCTGCGGTTGCCTATGTAGTCGAAGCGAAAATGGAACGTGGCCTGGGGGCAACAGCTACAATACTGATGCGCCAGGGCACATTAAGCATTGGCGACGTATTTGTTGTTGGTGAAACATATGGTCGTGTGCGTGGGTTAATAAATTCCGCCGGTGAACGTGTAAAATCTGTAAAACCCGGGCAACCAGTGGTTGTGTTAGGGCTGCAATCTGTCCCCAGTGCGGGCGACGATTTGCACGTTATGGAAACCGAGGCACAAACCCGTGAAGTTGCCGCATATCGTGCGCAACAGGCGCGTGATCGTGCCAACGCTGTAAAGCGCACATCGTTACAGGAATTATTCGCGCGTCGCGATGAAACGAAAAAATTGGTGTTGCCAATTGTTTTGCGTGCCGACGTCCAGGGCAGTGTGGAAGCCATCACTGATATGTTAAAAGACATTCATACAGATAAAGCATCGGTTGAAATCTTGTCATCTGGGGTTGGTCAAATTACCGAAGGCGACATACGTCTGGCCGCGGCATCTGGGGCTGTCGTGATTGCGTTTAATGTTCGTGCTGATTCAATGGTGCGGGATATGGCGCGCAGCAGTGGTGTTGATATTCGCTATCACAGTGTTGTGTACCGCATCACCGATGAAATCAAGGAAATTCTGGCTGGCAAATTGGCCCCAGAAAGAAAAGAAAACTTTATAGGATACGCCGATGTTATCGCATTGTTTACTGTTGGCAAAGGTATACGTGTGGCGGGTTGCCGCGTAACCGAGGGCGTAATTAAAAAAGATGCCTTTGTGCGTTTGCTGCGTAACAATGTCGTTATATACGATGGTAAAATCGGGGAACTTCGACGCGAGAAAAATGAAGTTCGCGAAGTCACCGGCGCAGGCGTAGAATTCGGTATGTCTTTTGACAAGTACAATGATTTGAAAGAAGGCGACCGGGTTGAATGTTACGAGGTTGAAGAAGTTCGCGCAAAATTATAAAAAACACCGCCCATTTGGGCGGTATTTTTATTTATCATCAAACGGATTTTCATCTTTTTTATATTCAATCACAATTGGTAAATGTTCCCAATGCAATTCCGCCGCAATTCCGCGACGTAAATACCGTGTATAAGATTCGGGTATATCAGATGCCCCGCCCACATTAATTGTGATTTTCATAGGATGCCGACCAGTTTGCCGTGCAAATTTGATTTTCATCGGTCGTTTTAATCGCGACAAAGGTGGCTGGCGTACCTCGATTAATTTTTCTACTATGCGATTAATCAAACTTGTTGGCGCATCAGTATTTGAAATATCCCATTGTTCATATATTCGACGGAACATATTTTTAACGCCTGTGCCAGTTTCCGCAGATATGGCCAATATAAGTGGTTTGATTATCTGGTGAAACGAATTAGTAAATTGGTGTTTTAATTTTAACAGTTTTTCGTCGCGTGCAGCTGCGTCAATCAAATCCCATTTGTTCAGCGCCACGCACAAAATTTTTCCAGCATCATACACACGCCCAGCAATCCCCAACGCTTGGTTTTCTATATTTCGTGTGGCATCAACCACCAAAATCACAACATCAGATTTTTCAATCGCATCCAATGATTTTATTGCAGACAAAGTTTCCACGTCATCTGTTACGCCGGCCTTGCGCCGCAGTCCGGCCGTATCCATCAAAATAATATCGCGCCCGTAAAAGTTTGTTGGGATTTTCACAGTATCGCGTGTAATCCCGGGCGCATCGATAACAATTTGACGCTTTTCACCCAAAACCTGGTTCACCAACGTGGATTTTCCAACATTAGGCTGCCCCAGGACAGCGATTTTTAATTTTTGTGTTGGTGTATCCGTCCCAGGTTTGTTTTGCGCGTCTGGATTGATTTTATCGATAAAATCATATATCGCATCAAATCCAGATTTGTGTTCCGCCGAAATCATCACAGGCGCCCCGAATCCCAGTTTATAAAATTCATTTATATCGGCCAATCTGCGCCCCGATTCAGATTTATTCACAACCAACAACAAAGGCGCCCGTGTTTTGCGGCGCACCATACGCGCCCAATCTATATCAGCCGGCATTAATCCAGTGCGCCCATCAACCACGAACAAAATCGCATCGGCCGCGGCCACTGCGTCCATAGCCATAGTGGTGGAATCCGCCGCAATGCCGGTTTTAGCATTTTCCAGCCCAGCCGTATCCACAACGGTCCACGTGCGATCGCGCATAGTACCACTGATTGTATCGCGCGTAACACCCGGTCTGTCGTGAACAAGCGCATCCCGCGTGCCCGTAAGCGCATTAAACAGCGTAGATTTACCCGTGTTGGGTCGTCCTGCAATTATTAATTTCAACATAACTTTTTCCATTGATTTTTTTCAATTATAAAGCAAAAATATAAATAATCAAATTTGGGGAAAGAAAAGATGAAGAAATTAAAACAGGGATTAAAACGGTTACGTGATTTAATTATCAAACCAAAGCGTTTTTTTACAAGAATTGTCGCTGATGGAAATATGGAAGAATCCATGTTCAAGGCCTTTATATACGGTCTTATTGGTGGATGCTTGGTATTGTTGTTAAAATTGTGCAGTGGCGCAACGATTACCATCAGTTCGGTATTTTGGGCGTTGATAATAATTCCGGTTTTGGCGGTGGCATTATTGTACGTCTTGGGCGGATTGATGATGCTGGTTGCTGAAATGACAGACGGCGAACGCGATTGGGAAATTGCGATAAAGGGGTTGGCGTCTGTATTTTTCGTATATCCGGTTATTTTGGCATTAAATGCATTGGCATTTAATTGTACGTCGATGTGGATTGCAAGTTTATTGGGTGATGCGTATGTTTTATTCCTGTTTTATAATATAGCACTGTATTGCATGCGTGGCAAACGCAGCAATGTGATAATAGTAATATCTATTTTTGCGTTATTTTTAATCATGGTATACGCTTCGGATTTCCATACAGGCTGGTTCATGCTTAAAAATCCCGATGCCGCAATGGCATGTGAAGGGTTAATAAACGCATAACTTGATTTTTTTCGCATTTTGTGATATAATCAGGAACAATCAAAACCCCACAGTTTGTGGGGTTTTAATTTGCCCGGGTTTCATAGCTCGGGCATTTTTTATTTAAAAAGAAAGGATGATAAATGTATCTTATAACATATCTTGGCGATGGCACCGCAACAGAATTCAATTTCTCGTTCCCATATTTCCAGGCCGCCGATGTGCATGTATCTGTCAATTCCGTGATTCAAACATCTGGCGCGTGCACGGTTATCCCGACATCCGAAACCCGTGTTGACGGAAAATATATGGGTGGCCGCGTGATATTAACCACAGCGCCCGTGGCCGGCGCAGAAATTCGGATTTGGCGAAAAATAGATTTATCGCGCGTGATTGACTATCAACCAACTTTGCCAATAAACACAGATTGCCTGAATGCAGATTTTAATTTTATGTTGGAATACCTGCGCGATTTGTATGAATTGGATGGAGATGTAGAAAATATAGAAAACGGATTACAGTTTTTGGATTCGATTCAATACCAAATTGAACAACTGGGTGATTTCAGTGAATTGGCGCGCAAAGCCGATTTGCCGGATTTTACCCAATTTGCGAAACTTACCGATATTCCAGACACATCTGAATTTGCCGCGGCGAATCACACACACGATATGTCCGCGTATGTAACAAACACTGCACTGGCCGCGACCATATCTGAATTACAGGACGAAATAGACGACATCGATACCTCGCTGGCATTTCCGATTGAATTTGCCCCTGATGACGAACCAGACGTTGTTGTAAAAACGCAATTGCCCACGGCGGAAAATAATTATACCTGGTACCGACTGTATAAATCAGGCTGGGTGGAACAGGGCGGCCGAGGTGGCGCGCTTGAAAACAGTGCAAAAATCATAACATTGCCGATTGCGATGGCGGACACAAATTTTTATGCGTCTATGATCAACATGGTGCCAGCAACGCCTGTTATAAAAAATTATAATTCTATTGGACTATATATCCCAAATAATACCCAGGTCAGATTTGCAACATTGGCCACAGTTACGGATTTTGCATGGTATATCACAGGCATGTCCGCCCAATCAGACCAATAACATCGCGACATATGCGAAGATTAATAATATATTCAACCCCAGTAACACATTGAATAAAAATTTGTATTTTTTTATTTTGTGTTTCTGGGTTATATATTGATTATTACCGCAAATACGCAGATCAGCATTTTTACCTAATTTAGATTTGATAAAATCTGAATAAGATTTATTTTTCATAAACATGTTGTATGCGTTGGGATCAGCCATTAATCTGTGAAATGTATAGTTTGCCCATAACTTTTTTATTGAGTCTGATGTATTTTCCGCAATTTGCGTTAGAATAACAGGTATATTTAAAGGAGTGACACTTTGTTCACCAATTACATCAGAAAACATATCATGGAATAATTTTGTGTCCTTGATTTCCAGGAATTTATCCAGCATAAAAAATTTTTCGGACATATCTGTCATATTAGATATCCACCCAGAAACATTTGTTTTATGGTCGATAATTCTGTATTTCGTCAGCGGTATTTCCAATACTTTGATTTTGGTTTGCAACAATGTGTTTATATGGAAATATCCATCGCCACATGATAACAAATGCGCATTAAAATAAATTGCGAATTGGCGTCTGAACATTTCAGTTGGGAAAGCCAAAAAATTATATACATCAAACGCCTTGCGTAACATTTCCGCGCGTGTTCCTGCGGGATTATTAATCAAATTGCATATTGTTGTCGCAGTCGGCGAGTGCGACTGATTCCCGTTAACATCGATTGGATTTATGTATGCAAATACTGCGCCATAGTCAGGATTTTGATCCAGAAATTCCGTTTGTATCCAAAGTTTGTTTGGATAAAATATATCATCGCCGTCCAATATGGTGATATATTTGCCTGTTGCATTCTGTATACCAATATTCAAATTTTCCACCGGTCCCAAATTTTTATCATTGCGAATATATTTTATGCGCGGATCCTTGAACGATAATATCACTGATTCAGTTCCGTCCGTTGATGCGTCATTTATTACAATTAATTCCCAATCAGAAAGCGTTTGATTTAACACAGATTGAATCGCTTGGTTTATAAAGCGTTCCTGGTTATACGTCCTGCAAATTACACTGACGGTTGGATTTTTCATAATTGTTCCCTATCTGTTTAATGGTTTACAAATTTGTGTTGTTGTTAAATTTTTTGTATCCAGGATGGATGCAAATGCCATACCACGAATATTACGTGATTGTCCCACAGACCCGGGGTTCAAAACCAGTTTGTCGCCGCGTTTGAATTCCATTGGATGATGTGTGTGTCCAATGCATATAACGTTATATTGTAAATTAAATAAGTCATCAATACGCTTGCTGTTATCCGGGTAAATATATTCTTCCAGATGATTCCATGGACTGGCGTGGCAACATAAAAAATTTTTCCCATCCGTGTTAAATTCCAAGTAATCAGGTAATTTGGACAACCACAGTTTATTTTCTGGTGTTATATTATCACGTGCATATTGCACCCAGTATTTTACATTGTCGTTTACAGGGCGCGTAAAATCGTGCAACATATAATGGTCATGGTTGCCCATAATGCACTGAACATTATTTGTACGTAAAAAATCAATAACAGGATTAACATATTGGTTATAACCAACCGCATCCCCCAGGCATATAACCTTATCAACCGAATCCATATATGGTGCAATCATATTCAACGCATGCATATTTGCGTGAATATCAGACATTATTAATATTTTCATAATAATTTTTTATGTTTTTGATTGTTTCACGTATATCTATTTTGGGCACGAATCCGAAATCATTATATGCCTTGGATGTTGATATAACCCATTTATCATTTTCCAATGCATCAGCACCACTGAAAACAATATTGGATCGAGATTTACATACATCGATACATATTTGCGCCAATTCCAGATTAGAATAACTGTGTGCCCCCGCCAGGTTATAAACGCCGCTAATATCTTTATCAGAATTTATGATATTACGTACAGCATTGGCGATATCTGCGACATCAATATAATTCTGTATGCGTCCACCATTACCCACCAGGGTAATATCCTGATTTTTTATGGCGTTTGATATAAATACAGACAATATCTTATTGTCTGACATTCCAACACCAACTGGTGACGGTATACGTAACGAAACCCCGTTATATATACCAGTAATATATTCGCCAAATAATTTAGAAGCATGATACGCAGAATTTGGATTTGTCGGATGATTTTCTGTTATTGGTATTTGAATTGGCGTTCCAATCACAGGAATACTGGAAATGAAAATAATTTTAGCATTATTTTTGATTGCTAAATCTGCAACATTCATAATGCCTAAACAATTTGCAGAAATTAAATTTTTATTTGTATTGTCGTGCGAAACACACGCCCCAACATGTATAATGTAATCAAATTTGTGATTATTAAATGCAGGTACAAAATTTGTATCGGAAAAATCCGCCGATACATAATCAACATTTGGCACAACAGATTTATCCTGGCGACCATTTGCGGTTATATCAAATTCGTCCATTAAATTTTTCACTATGGATTTTCCTATAAATCCATTTGCGCCGGTAATCAACAGTGTTTTCATTTTGAATATCCTATCAGTTTTTCTGTTTGGTATCTGATAACTTTTGCCTGTTTTATATCAAAACAATCATCTGCCGACTGTCCGGTTAAATGTTCGCGCAGTGCGGCAACAACGTCACGAAATCCCAGTAAATCGCGCATAGGCGTTGTTCCAGAAAATCGAACATTTAATTCAAAACATGTTGGCCGCCCATTGTGCATGCGCAATTGTATATTTAATGGTCCAATTGGACGGAACGCTTCGCAAATTTTTAATGCCTGGTTATATATAACATTGTCAAACACAGGTTCTGCAATCATAGTTGTTCCATGTTCTAATTTGCGTTTCATAGTGATTATTTCTGTTTTACTGTTTGATTTATGCGAATAACAGGCAACTGTATATTCCGAATTATCATCCCCCAGCATTTGTTCAACCACATAGTTTTGTTTTGGTATTTGTAAAATATCGTTTTGGTTGCATACTTTGATTATGCCATTGCTGCCTTTGCCGTTACGGGGTTTTGCTATCAGTGGAAAACCAGCCATTGCAGCCAGTTTGTTTACAGCGTTTTTATCTGATGCATCTGCAAATAACGGATAATTGCATCCATTATTTTTTAACCACAGGCATGTTTTTAATTTATCATTACCAATTTCCAATTGATTTGGTGTTGCAACTAAAAATTTTGCCGCGGTTTTGGATTGCAGTTCTGGTAAATGGGTTGATATTGCATATATATTTTCTTCAACCCCGGATAAAACCATATCTATATTTTTATTATTACAAATATTTATCAGCCACGGTATAAATTTTGCATCGGCTGCCAATGGGGATACATGATATTCATCCACAAAATATTGACCAATGGAATCATTTGTTATACACGCGCCAACAATATTCATATCTATGCCAGAATTACGCAACACGGAAACAATGCCACGGCTGACATTGCCACTGACACCCAAAACCAGAATGTTATATTTATTTGTCATTCATCAACCCCAACAATTTTTTGCACCACTTTGTGCCCTCGTAATTATCGATGAAAAATTGATAATTAGATTCAGCAATTTCATGCCGCAATTTTTCATCATACATTAATTTTTCAATTCCATTTATCATATCAGGAACATTATCAAACGCAAAAGGGTAATTTTCCGGCATATATTCATGGAACGTCCACATTGGATTTTCGCGATTGATTTTAATAACGTTCGCCACCCCCAGGCTTATCAAATCAATCTGGGTCAGTGCGCTGGACACAGGAAACGAATCAATAAACACGTCTGCGCATTTGAATATAATTTTGTAATCAGGCGTTCTTGGAATAATATGCAAACGTTGTCCAACGTCGGTTTTTTCAAATATGCTATGCAGAATATTTTGTTGTGTTATATTCAGTTTATCAGTCAACATCACGTGTCGCATATTTGGATTGCGTTCCAAAAGTGTGCGAATCATTTCAAAATATGGCGATGTATTATTATCCATATCAAAAAATTTATTTACATCAGCACCGCTGATGGTCAAAATATTATCAGGTCCCGCCCCCAGTTTTTGGCGCATGCCACTGATATCATCGTCTGAAAATTTTGGCAAACACCGTAACGGTAAATATGGCAACCCAACAACAGCTGTGTTGTTAAAACCACGTTGGACACGGGTAATTTCTGCGGTGGTGGCGGTACCTTCGAGTATTAAATCGGCAAAACTCATACCCAAAGTTGCACTGTGCGACATATGATTATAAAATAAAATTTTAATTCCTGATTTTTGCAACATGCACAGCAACATGGCGCCAAATACATCGTCTGGGTGGGTAAAAGCCAAAACTATGCGTGGACACATGGCAATGATTTGTTTATACGCCGAATATAATTTGCGTTTGTATAAGAACATGCCCTTAAAATCGATGCCAGATACATGCGCGCGCTGTGATAAAAAATCGAAATTGTACGCTGCATCATGTTGTGATGTTGTCAACCGTGTAAAAAATATAGCCGTTTTCCAATCGTTTGGCCATGACAAGATTATGTTTTTAATACATTCTGTGTGCCCGCCAACATCATAAATTTCGCTGGCCAAAATCACCACAGATTTATCAGATGGTCCGGCGTGCACAACCGACAAGCCGCGCACAGCATTGCGAATATCATCATCAATGTGTTTGGTGTCAAAATTTTTGTTTCGAGCAAATTTGTTTTGTATGTATATTATTTTGCTGGATATGTATAACACTGGAATCAAACACAGGAACAAAAACAGTACGCCGTTACCCACACGTTTACGGCGCACTGCCCTGATACCCATGAAACGGTATTTATCGCGACACCAGCCAAACAGTTTCATCGTACTTTTTCCAAAAATTTGTTTGCTGTTTCAATAACACGTGCCTGATCCGATTTAGCCATATTGTAATACAGCGGCAACCGCACCAACGTATCACCAACCCGGTCTGTCACAGACATATCCCCAGCCACGCGGCCAAATTTCTGACCGGCAGGCGACGAATGCAATGGCACATAGTGGAACACGCACATTATATCGTTATCTTTCATGTGGCGAATGAACGCACTGCGCATGGACAAATCCGGGAACCGCAGATAATACATATGTGCATTATGTGTGCAGTGCGCCGGGATAAACGGTGTGCGCACCACAGATTTATATTGTACAAAATTGTCGTTATATATTTTCCAAGTGCGCATACGATTAGCATTAATATCGTCCATTTTTAACAGTTGTGGATATAAATACGCAGCATTCATATCGCCCGGCAAATACGACGATCCAACGTCCACCCATGTGTATTTATCAACCTGGCCGCGGAAAAACCGACTGCGGTTAGTACCTTTTTCGCGAATGATTTCAGCCGGTTCAACCAATTCAGGATGATTAACCAAAATTGCACCACCTTCGCCACTGGAAATATTTTTTGTTTCATGAAAAGAAAAACAGCCCAAATCACCAATCGCACCCAGCGCGCGACCCTTGTAAAAACTGCCCACAGCCTGGGCGGCATCTTCGACCACCCGCAGGTTGTGTTCACGTGCAATTTCCATAATTTTATCCATTTCGCAACCAACGCCCGCATAATGCACAGGTGCAATTGCACGTGTTTTGGGTGTGATTGCGTCCTGTATCTTGGATTCGTCCAGATTCAATGTATCGTCGCGAATATCAACGAACACAATTTTTGCGCCACGTAATACAAACGCATTTGCAGTTGATACAAATGTGTAAGATGGGCAAATAACTTCGTCCCCGGGTTTTATATCAGATAACAACGCGGCCATTTCCAGTGCGGCTGTACCGCTGTGCACCAACAGTGCCTTTTGCGTGCCGGTGCGCTTTTCCAAAATTTCGTTGCATAACTTGGTATATTTGCCATCCCCACTGATATGCGCAGATTTAATAGCATCCTGGATATATTTGAATTCTGTTCCCAAAAACGGTGCGCGATTAAATAAAATTTTTTCCATAACAATACCCTTTTAAATTTCAGGATATTGTACCCTACCTATATTGACATTTCAAGATATCTGGTGAAAAAATTTAATCGTTGATAACCCGGCCATTTTCGGCCGAAATTTGCTGTTTCCCAACAGTAATAATTTTGTTGTCATATGTTGGGGCAGCCTGGGCATCCACAGCCGTGCGCCAATAAACAGCGCCATCCGACGTACGAATTGCGTACAAATTACCATCAGTTGCCATAACAAACGCCACACCGTCTGTAACGATAAAAGGCACCGCCACCCCGATTTCCACGCACCATTTTTTGTCGCCTGTGATGCGATCCAGTCTGCAAAATGCATCGCCCAATCCGCCAACATATAATGCGCCATCATGCATTACCAACGGTGCCACAATATCAACGATTGCCGCACCACCGGTCAGATTACTGCGCCGAAAAACATCGGCAATCCACATAACTTTGCGTGAATTTGGGCCAACTTTTACAACCTCGCCCGTGGTCAGGCCGGCATAAACATAACCGTTTGCACAAATTGGCTTTTGCGTGCTGTCCACAGAATTATTTGTTGGGAAACCGCTGAAAATTTTTCTTTCCCCGTCCCAAATAACATTGGATGAATCCTGGCTATACGGGCATTCTGTCACAGATGTATCAATTGCATCAGGTAAATTTTCGACAGTTTTATTTAATATCTGGATATTGTTTGTGTTGAACACAGGTGTGCGTTCACCTGGCAAAATAGGATCGTGTTCGGCACACCCAGCCAACGCGAATACACACATACATATCACAGCAAATTTTCGCATATTTTTGTATCCCTGTGTTTAGTCCTATCTTAATGCCTGGGCGCGTGCAGAAATCATGGCCGGGGCATCTGCGTCATTTATTATCACATCCAACCATTTATCAGCATTTTTCACATCCCCCGTGGCCAGGTATTTTTGTGCCACCAACAACCGCCCTGTGTAATAATACGGCGATTTTTTAGTATCCAACGGCGCCAAATAATCTTCCACAGCGGCGGCGGTCATATCATCACCGCGCAGTGAAATGATGTGAATTCGTGCCAAATCGCGATAATCGCGCGAATTGCCATCTGATGCTAATTTTTCCAAATGTTCTATATTGTCATCCAACAAATACGCGTTGAACAAAGCCATATCAGCAGTCACCCCATCGGCGTTTTCAGCCACAGTCCGCATCGTGCCAGCATCCAAACTGTGCAAAGCCATTTCGTAATTTTGTGCATCAGCCAACTTGTGTGCGCGATGTGTACGCACCCCCATCACGGCCACAGTCGTCGCAATCAGTATAATTAACGCGCCTGCAATGATAAAGCGGGAATATTTCTTGATAAACGCGACAGTTTTTTCA
The DNA here is from genome assembly GCA_017694175.1 of Candidatus Enterousia excrementavium. Classification (GTDB taxonomy): domain Bacteria; phylum Pseudomonadota; class Alphaproteobacteria; order Rs-D84; family Rs-D84; genus Enterousia; species Enterousia excrementavium. Next base: position 21,991 of record JADINE010000032.1, read on the forward strand.
TTATTAACTTCTTCCCATACTTCGCGGTACAGGGCATCTTCTGCATAATCTTCGCGTGTTTTTTTGCGTTTAGTTGTTTTATTGTTTCTTTCCAATATAGATGCCATTTGAAAAATCTCCTGTATTATGGTGGCTTGATAAATCTTAATTTATTGCTATACTATAAAAGTTATGAAAAAGCAAATCAAGAACGCTTTACCAGTTGTGCAAAATGAAAGTCTGGTTTCGGCCCGTGGGGTTAACGATGAAACCAGCCTGGCGCAATATATTCAAAATATCCAGAAATTCCCGATTTTATCGGCTGAACAGGAATACGAATATGCCAAAAAATGGGCCGAGCATCAGGATAAAGAGGCGGGCGAAAAATTAGTAGCCAGCCATCTGCGCATGGTTGTATCGGTTGCATACGATTTCAAAAATTATGGCGTTCCATTTGCAGACTTGATTGCCAGCGGCAACATGGGATTAATGCAGGCGCTGCAAAAATTCGATCCGGACAAAGGGTTCAGATTTTCCACATACGCTATGTTTTGGGTTCGTGCGGAAATATACGAAACAATTCTGCAAAATTGGTCGATAGTAAAAATCGGCACGTCTGCCAATCAAAAACGTGTGTTTTTTGGGCTGAATCGTGCGCGCCGTGCACTGGGCATAATGGATGGCAATTTATCAGACGACCAAACAAAACAAATTGCAGATTATTTGAATGTGCCTGAAAACGATGTGCGTCGTATGTCAACACGTATGTCGGCGCGTGATGTTTCGCTGAATGCGCCGGCACATACAGACGATGATGCCCAGGATATTTTATCCAACATGGCGGACAATAAATCCAGCCTGGAAGAAGATATGGAACAAATCGAATTTCGTCGTCGTGGATATGAATTGCTGCGCAAACATCTGGCTGAATTGCCGGATCGCGATCGCGAAATATTGGTGGCGCGCAGACTGTCAGATCCGGTTGCAACATTGGAATCTTTGTCACAAAAATATGGCATATCACGTGAACGTGTGCGCCAAATCGAAGAACGCGCATACAATAAATTGCGCACCGCTATTTTGAAAGAAACCCAGGACGCATAATATGCCAAAAATTACCAGTATTATTGCCACAGTTGTTTGTTTGATGTCTGTTATTCCGTGTGGGGCGCATGCCTGGCAATACGACAGCGGCCGTTTTGGGCTGAAAATCACAGGGTACGGCACAGGCGGTGTATTGGAACCTGATTTTGAAAAGCCGACTTTTATTGGCGATTGGCGCGTTCGTGCAGAAATGGATTACATGGCCACAGATAATAATACATTTGGGCTGGTGTACGCCATCGATGCGGCCGCTGTTGACGAAGATAAATTCCTGCGCGAAGGCTTCACATACTGGCAAAACCGTAAAATTGGCCGTGTTGAATTGGGATTAACGGATTCAATTGCGCGCAAATTAGGGGTCGGATTGCCTGATGTTGGTGGTCTGCGTGTGAATGATAAACCATTGTTTTATAAAAAAATCACGCCAAATGGCCCGGTTATTTCCGATACTACATTAACCACAGGGCGGGGTGGATTGCGTTTGAATTACGCAACAATGCCAATTGGTGCGGCGCAATATGGGATTTCTGTGGCCGGATTAACGGATAAATATGATTACGCGGTGGATGCGGCCGTAAAATTCCGTCAGCCATCGGGCAAAGTAAAAACTGCATACACAATTGGTGCATCGTTTATGTCGCGCCCGGATGGATACAGAACAGATGCGTATACTCCGCGCGTGTATGCCGATTGGCGCGCGCAAATGTCTGCGGGCGTGAATGTGCAATATAACAGTTGGATGTTTGGCACGACGGCGCGTCTTGTATACGATGAAAATCCGATTGGCCCAATATCAGACGGCTTGGCGGTTGGTACTGGGCTAAGTTATGATATTTTGAATTACAGTTTATCGTTAACATATATCTTTTCAGACACAGGCGTATGGAATCGCGATGTTGATGATTATATGGATCATACCGCAATTGCATCATTCAGGTATAAGTACAGCGAAAATGTGGATATGTGGGCATCATTGGGCATGACAACAGAAACACCATTTGTCGCCGTCGGATTGCGATTGACGTTCTAAATAACAGATAACAGAGAACAGATAACAGAGAACAGATAACAGAGTACAGAGAACAGATAACAGATTAAATTTGTTTGATTGTTTTGGCTGTTTTTACCAGTATTTTTGTTATTTCATTACATTCGGCAAATATGCTGTTAAATTCTGTGACTGTTATGTATTCTGAATCTTTTAATAATTCTAGCCAATATTGGGTTTCTGAGGCCTCTTTCAACGCTATATAAACCTTGGCCAGAAAATCGTTTTTACTGATTGCACATTCGGCCTCTGCTAAATTTGCACCAATACTTGTTCCCGAACGCAGGATTTGCTTGGACAGTACATATTCTTGCTTTACGTCCATCAGGTATTTAGATAGCTTAATAATTCGCAAAGCGAAACTTTTACTTTTATTTCTTGCAATACCAGATTGCATCCCCAACCCCCTCATCCACTCTGTTCTCTGTACTCTGTTCTCTGTTCTCTGTACTCTGTTCTCTGTTATCTGTTATCTGTTCTCTGTTCTCTGTTATCTGTTCTCTGTTATCTGTTCTCTATTTTTTCCAGTTCTTTTGTTTCTTTGGTTTGAGGAATGTAAATGCGCGGATTGCCGCTGTATCCCAATGCCGCATGGTGCGACGGGATTAAAAATTCAGGCAACGGGCTGCACGCACCCATGGCCATAAAACTGGCCAGACGCGGATCTTCGAACGCGAATTGTTTGTCGGCCTCGATTGGGCGATGGTACCAACCCTGGAATATCACCAATTGTTTTTTGTGATCCAATTTCATAATGTCCATGGGGGTGTACAGGGGTTCTTCGGATTTTTCTTCTTTTTCTTTGCCATCAGGCCCCTTGACAGTTTTGATTTTAATTTTATCACCCATCATATCGGAAAAACGCTTTGCAGTATCAGGATCATTTTGGCGCATAACAATTTTCGCAGCAGTTGTCGAAATAATCGTCGCCGCCGCGTCTGCCCCGTATTTTTCCTGAATCTGGTGCAAATCCTGACCGATAATCAGGTATGAAATTTTCTGTCCACGCCCCAGGTCAGGCCCCTGAATCACGGCCTGTAATTTTTGCATTTTGGGCATTTCGTCCAACACGAACAGCACAGGATACGGCCCCATGCGAACACCACTGTTTTCAGATTCTGGCGGATTAGACAACAGGAAATTCGTCATTAATTCGATGAATATCCCGGTAATTGGATTTAACGCCTGGGCATCAACCATATTAATGGACAGATACACCGTCACAGGTTTAATTTTCCCATCGCGTGGATCAACCATTCCGCGCAAATCAGCAAAATGAAAATCAGAATGGCTGGTACGATTGCGCACAGCCGCATTGCGGAAAACGGACAGACCTTCCATCACAGTGGAAATAATGGAACCGCGTTCTTTATCGGGCGTGTTGGCCAATTGCGTCAATTCAGAAATACATCTGTGGGAATAAGAATATTGGCGCGCTTCGTCCACAGCGGCTATGAACAAGTCGTGCATGGGGTCAGCCAACGCCACCATTTGATCACCGGCGCGACGGCGTTCCTCCATTTCCTGGGCCATAGATACCTGGCTGGTGGTAATCCAATCCAAAATCATGGACAGTGATGCTTCGTGTCCAACCCACGCGTCTGGAATTTTATCCCATGTACCAATGTGCACATAATTCATTGCGTTTAATTCGCCGCGTTGCAACATGGAATACGCCGCATATGCATTTGGGTCGTTCATCATAGACAGGTAATAATCCCCCAGCACGGCAGCATCTTCGGCATCAAAGGTGCCGGACGAAATTCGCGCATAAAAATAATCGTCGGCTTTGGCACGTTCCACTTTTGACACAATAAACTGCACCAATCCAGACAACGCCGCGCGCCCAGATATTGTCCAGTGCGGATCCGCAGATGATGATTCTTTGTCTGGAATTAACACGTTGCACATGGAATCGATATACAAATCGCGCTGTTCAGGATTAAACGGCACATGTTCCGGCGACAGCGGATTCCACGATGGATAATAAATCCCGCGTTCTGGGTCGTCCTGACCCGCCCAGTTCATAATAAACACCGGCCCCACAGTCGAACGATATGCGGACGACGATTGGTACAATTCGGGCTTTGGGTCATTTATAATCATCGATACATTGTTGCACTCAAATATTGTTGGAAATACCACACCTTGTGATTTACCAGTCCCCGGGGGCGCAACGCATAACGCAGACAGACATTCGTTCATCATTAAAGGTTTTTTCTTGAAATACCCCAAAACCATCATGAAACCCTTTAACAGACCCATTTTTTCGATATCTTCCTTGGATGCCTTGTTGGACGATTTGTCATCGAATTTATCGTTGCCGTACGGGTTGAATTCCTTGATTAACGTACTGTCCGCCATGAAAAAATACGCGATAATCGGCAACAATGGCACCATGCACATAATATCAGTCCGCAATAATGTGCGCATGAACCAGGCCGGAACCTCGGCAATAATTGACATGCCGCCACTGGTTAACATATTTTGGAAATACAGCACAGTCCATTGCTGGGTTGCCGGTGACCAGCCCGCGCGCCAAATGTGTTCAATCCAGAACGACAAACCAAACGCAGCCGCGCACACCAACCAAATACCCACCGCCCATCGCAGCGACCAAAACAGCGACGCCATGGGGGTGCGCAAACTTTCTTTGTATGCGCTGGATTTGAATATATTCAAACCTTTGCCTTTGCCACCGGCGGATAAAATCTTGAACTTTTCGACCATTGTGTTATGATTATATCAGAATTTTACACGATTATAAATCAGAATTAAGAAAGTTTATGAAAAATATCCCGCGCGTATTTCTTGGTGATAATATTAAATCCGGCGCATCAATGCCGGCACCGCGTGATGTGGCGCATTATTTAACCCGTGTCATGCGTCGACATGATTTTTTAGCCTTTGGTGGCGGGGCTGAATATAACGCGTCTGTATCAGATGACGGCAAAACAATATTAATCGGTGACCAAACGCCCCATGCTGACCCGTCAAACGATATTACATTGCTGTTTTCGCCGATTAAAAAAACAGATGATTTGTTAAACATGGCGACCCAGTTGGGGGTTGCTGCTTTTCAACCAGTGATAACCGCACGCACTGTTGCGAACCATGTAAATTGGGCGCGTATGGAAAAAATAGTGACGGAAAGTGCCGAACAGTCAAATCGCAACAGTGTGCCAAAAATTTTGCCCGTGAAAAAATTTGATGAAATTGATTTATCGCACATTGTCTTTGCCGACGAACGTGCCGCATACGGTGCGAAATTACCAACAACTGCGCACGATGCGAAATACATTTTTGTTGGTCCCGAGGGCGGATTTTCAGATTCAGAATTTTCCGCATTTGACGCGGCCGGTGCCATGGGCATATCATTGGGCAAAACAATTTTGCGTGCAGAATTGGCCGCCGCAGTCGCAATCAGCCGGGTGTTAAAATGAAAACGCGTATTGCAAAATTTCTTTCAGATGCAGGCATATCATCGCGCCGCGGTGCGGAAAATTTAATTGCGGCGGGGCGGGTGACTGTGAATGGGCAAAAAATTGATACACCTGTAACATTTATTAATGATGGCGATGAAATCGCTGTGGATGGTGTGGTTGTGCATGCACGTGCGAAAACAGTGCTATACGCATTTCATAAACCAGTCGGCACAATGACAACGTCGCACGATCCAGAACACAGAAAAACAATTTACGATGTTTTGGATGAAAAATATAAAAATTTAAAATACGTTGGGCGCTTGGATTATAACACTTCTGGACTGTTACTTTTAACGAATGATGGCGATTTGTCGCGCAGATTAACTTTGCCATCATCAAATATTTCGCGCACATATATTGCAACTGTATCGCGCACCGATGATAACGGATTAAATCGTGCGCGTCGGGGAATAACGGTTCACGGCATAAAATACAGACCTATGCAAATCGACGTGATACAAAAGAATACTCTGCGCGTCACCGTGACCGAGGGGAAAAAGAATGAAATCCGCATAGTTCTGCGGGCGTGCGGTTGCCCTGTGACAAAATTGCATCGCATATCGTTTGGTCCGATTTCATTGGGAAATTTATCTGTGGGAAAAATTCGTGAAATTAATCAGAAAACAATTGACGCGTTGTTAAAAACTCTCTAAAATCCAAATAACACAGGAAGGGAGAGTTATCATGAAAAAACAAACCGCCAAAAAAAATCTGACTGCGACAAAGCGCACGAATTCCCGGGTCAAAGTTGCACAACCGCATCAGACATCTGTTACGACACCATCTGTATCGATTTACGTTTATTGGGTTATAATTTTATTCTTTATTGCGGCGGCGTTTTTCTGTCTGGGGATGGAATTTGGTAATAATAAATCTCAAAACGTTGTAACACCAAATGCCGAAGTTACTCAAAGTGCAGACGGGGTTAATAATGTGGAAATAAGTGAAGAGGCATTATTACAACCAATGGATTATTACACCAATGCGCGCGATAAATTGGTCGATGGCGACATTGCTGGTGCAATCGCTGATTTAACAACGGCAATTGATGCGGGCGGTGCCACGTCCGACATGTACACATTGCGGGGCGAGGCATATATGCAATTATCAGATTATCGTAACGCATTGGCAGATTTTAACACAGCATTGGAAACAGACGCAGTAAGTGCAGTTGCGTATTATGATCGCGCATTGTTAAATATGCGACTGGAAGATTACAGTACGGCTCTTGCTGATATAAATAATGCATTGGCGGCCCAGGCGTCAAAGCCATCATCTGCGTTACAGATGCGTGATTTGTATGCCAAACGTGGCCAGTTAAATTTATGGCTGAAAAATTGGCAGGGCGCAGTTGCAGATTTCACAAATTCGCTTGCCAGACCCGAAGGCACCGTTGACGCAACTGTTTATGCTGATCGTGCCGAAGCGTACACTCAAATGGGCAGTTATGCCGACGCAATAAATGATTATGCGGCTGCGATACGGATTATTTCCGAACAGATTCAGGGCACCACAACCCAGGCGGCCCGCGAAAGTCTGTCCAGCAATGCCATGGGATATTTTGAAAAATCAGCGGCGTTGAATTTGGCGTTGGGTAATCTTAGCGCGGCATACAGCGACTTGGATGCTGCCTATGCGATTGCGTCTGCATTGGGTGACGACGCAAGTATATCCAGAATTCAAAATTTACAGGCTGATTTGAATCAACAATAAAAAATATAAAATAAAAAAATCCCGCAATTGCGGGATTTTTTATACGTTCTTTTCCAACGGATTATGGGAATCCATGATGGCGGTGAATGTGGCCTCGGATACTTTTTTACCACTTACCATTGCGATGCCGTGGAATTTATACAGTCTCATTTTTGACATAATCAATTCAACATGTAACTCCAACACATCACCAGGTTTTACAAAATGTGAAAATTTGATTTTTTCCATTGTTGTAAAATATCCCAATGTTTTCCCATCGTTTACCCCCATGCGCGCCAAAGCGATAAAACAAGCAGTTTGTGCCAATGCCTCGATTGTCAAAACGCCCGGCATAATTGGACTGCCTGGGAAATGCCCGGCACACCAAAATTCGTCATCGCGAACATATTTAATACCAACGCCGCTTGTTTCATTGTATTCGCGAATTTCATCGATTAACCGCATCGCACCACGATGTGGTATAACTTTTTCAATACCCTTTGCGTCTATCATAATTTATACTCCCCTGTTTTTTAATTTTTTGCGTTTTTGCGCAGCCACGCGTAATGGCGCATAAATTCAGTCCCAGGCCCCGCCGGATATCCCATGTGGCGTGCACCATCTGGCACATTTCTGAACACGCCGCTGTGGGCGCCAACCTCGGCATCATTACCAACGTGCACGCCGTTTGCGATTCCAACCTGGCCCGCCAATAACGCGCGGTCGCCAATAACAGTGCCACCGGCCAACCCAACGCCGGCCGCTAAAAAGCATTCAGCCCCAATTACAACGCCGTGTGCAATTTGGCACAAGTTATCAATCTTTGTCCCGTCGCCAATACGCGTATCGGTCATTGCGCCACGATCAATACATGTGTTTGCACCAACAGACACCCGATTTCCAATCACCACACGTCCAACATGCGGAATAAACACATTGTGGCCATTTTGACGGGTGTATCCAAATCCGTCTTTGCCGATAACTGCGCCGGCATTTATCACACAGTCTGCGCCAATGGTTGCATTTTCGATATGTGCGCCTGTTTGAATAATTGTGTTTGCGCCAATTGTAACATTGCGTCCAATAAACGCACCGGGATAAATTTTCACGTTTTCTTCGATAACGGCGCCTTGCTCGACAGTGGCGTATTGCCCAACGTACACAGTTGCGCGCCGCCGGAAAAACACACCGCGTTCCACGGTTGCCCGCCGACTGATGCCAAAGCGTGGTGGCTCGCGATAAATTTCCCCCAGTATTTTAACAATGTTGCCACGTGGACTGTCGGTGATTAAAAGAGTTGCGCCCTGTGGTGCATTTTGTGCCTGTTCAGGTTGCACCAAAATTACAGACGCGCGAGTATTTTTTAATACTTCGATTGGTAAAATTTTAAACGCAGAACTGTTTTGTTCAGTTGAATAAAACGCCAGTTGTCCGGGGCGTGCGTCCGCAATTGGCGCAACACCACGGATAACAGTATCCGCATTTCCACGTAATTCCAGACCGAATTTTTCGGCCAACTGGCCGGCTGTTGTTTGTGTGGCCGCCGGCATAAACCAAGATTTAATTTTGTTTAACATACCGGGATTATATCTGTTTTTTTTGAAATTAAAAGCATAAAAAAACACCGCCCAATTGGGCGGTGAATGAAGCAATGGAATTATTTGAAACCTTGTGGCTTTTCCATTGTGTATTTGGATATTTTTTTATCCAAAGCTTTGATAACTTCATCGGTTATATCCAGATTTTCAACATTGTTGCCAATCCGTGCCATACGACCATCGATAACCAACGACAGATTCTTTTTTGCGATTATACCTTCGATAACAGGATCCAAATGTTGTTCTTGGATTTCGTTCAAAGCTTTCTGGAAAACAACTTCCAACCCCTGGGCACGTTCAGTCAAATCGCGTTGCAATTCTGTTACGCGACGTTGATAATCGATAACGCGTTGCTGCAATTTATCCTGGGTTAAAACGCCCTGGGATGCTTCGATATCTTCTTTTTCTTTTTCCAATTCTTTTTGTTTGGATTCCAGTTCATCACGCAATTGTTCTTCGTACTTTGCGCGTTGTTCTGTCAAGTTTTGCAGCACAGCCGCCTGGGTTTGAATTGCGTCCATGCGGATAACAGCAATGCGCAAATCGGCGGCATTCGCGGCGTCAGTTGTGACAACCTGCAATGCTTCTTCTGCGGAAACAGTTTTTTCACCGCGCCACGCAGCAGACAGTCCCCAAATGCTCAATGCCGCAACCACGATAACAGCAACGGCAATAATGCCGTATTTTACGAATTTTTTTCCAGCTGAACTGGATTGATTTTTGTTTGCCATAATTTCCCCTTTTTTATTTTATACACGGGCAGTATAACAATAAAAATTTAAAATGAAAAGGGAAAGTTATGCTATTTTTTTATCGTGCTGGAACAATACGAATTTCGACCCGCCTGTTGGTCAGGCGCCCTATATCATCCTGGGCAGCGATGGGGCGCGTGGCCCCGCGGCCAACGATAAACATCCGGGCTGTATTAATGCCATTTCGTGATAAATAAACCCCAACGCGCTGGGCCATATCAAGTGACAGCGCATTTGCGGCGTTACTTGCCATTGCGTCGGTATATCCCGCAATTTCCAAAAAAGTCGCATCATATTTTTTCAAAATCTTGGACACAGTTTTTAATGTATCTGCGCCATCGGCGGAAATATCCCCAACATTTAATTCCATAATCGCATCACGCACCAATATAACCACAACATCAGTCCCCGCGCGCTGCACAGAAATCCCAGGCTTGCGCAATGCGTCATATAATTCGTATTCTAAATTCGCCATATAATTAATACTGGTGGTGGTGTCGTTTTGTACTTTATCCCCATATTCAGCCGCCACCGGTGTATCAATTGATGATATTAATTTTCCGCCCGCCCCCAAAAATACAGGTCTTTTTGCGATGCGCGCAGTTTCTGTCATATCAGTAAAACTTGCCCCACGCAGGTATTGCGGCCATGTATTGCGCGCCGGGCTGTGGTATTGCATGCATCCGGTAACCAAGATTAAAATTGATAAAATCGCAATCCTGTATAATTTCATTCGAATCCGTTATTCTATAACAAAAGAAACATTATTAGTATTTGTTGAAAAACAATTCGGTGTTGTTCCCGCAGTTGATTCAACATTATTTATAATAACCCGTGTCACCAGTTGGGGCACGTTAACAGAAAAATATTCGCATTCGCCCTGGGATAATTCGGTAAGGTTGATTGAAAAACCAACGCCTTCATTAATTGCCGTCACAGACCAATCATCGCCACCGATTGGGGCATTAGCATTCGCCAATGCGCCTGCCTCGACCAGATATTGCACAGAAACCCCAGTATAATCGCCTCGCATCCCCATAAGCATTTCGGTATTTCGTGCCAATTCTTCCACTGTGGAAAAAGCAATCTTACGCATTTGGTTATTTCGGATTACATTGTACATTCCAATTGCGGCCGCAGTCATCATCCCGGCAATTGTTATCACACCCAAAATTTCAATCATAGATGCGCCACGTTCATGAATCATTATATCCCCCGCTGTTTAATTATTTAATTCCGACAATTTCTGCATCTGCGAACAAATCCATTGCGCTTGCAACAAGTGGATCTGATTCCAATTCTTCTTTTTTTTGTTCAGTTATAGTGTGCGCGTGTGGCGATTCGGTTATACGTTCCAACGTCCACGCATGCCCAGTTTTGCTTTCCAACCACGTGGCCAATTTGTGTGCAAAATCGGCATCCCCACGTCGGTCAAAATATTTAAGCACACCATCAGAAACTTCAACCACTTCTAAATTACTTGTGTAATAAGAATACAAAAGTATTTCTTTTGAATTTTGTAAAGCGTTCGCCAAATCAGTTGCGTTTAAGATGTTTATCTTTTGTGGTTCAGCGTTTGGCGCAGCCTGTGCGGGTGCCTGTTTTGGTGCATCCTGATTTAATTGCTGTTGCTTTAATAAGTCGGGCACAGATGGCATATCGGCAATATGCATTAACCGCACAACCAGCATATCGAAGCATTGTTTTTGATTGGCAGACGCCTGCATTTCTGGAACTGCGGCCACCATAACCTGCCATATACGCGACAAAGTATTTAACGACACACGTGCATCGATTTTGCTGATTTGCTCACGCTGATCTGCGGTATATGGTGAATTTGTTGTTTGACCAGCCCGAATAGCCGGGTGCATACGTGTTGCCCAATGAGTCCATTCCATCATGTCGGTAAGCAACATAGACAAATCAGCCCCGTTATTGTAAATTTCATCCACTTTGGCCAACGCGGCGGCGGTGTCGCCCGACAATACTGTTTCCATAAAATTCACAACAACGCCGCGATCTGCGCGTTTTAACATATCCAACACAGATTGTTCGTCGATGTGGCCGCCTGTTTGTGCGATTGCCTGATCCAGCAACGACAACCCGTCACGCACAGAACCGTCGGCTGCACGCGCCAATAATTCATTTGCTGCATCGGATAATTCTATTTTTTCTTGTTCAGCAATCCATGCGAAATGTTTTTTTAATGTTTCCACAGGCACGCGCACCAAATCGAACCGCTGGCACCGCGATAATATGGTAACCGGCACTTTTCGTATTTCAGTTGTTGCCAAAATGAACACAACGTGCGCCGGTGGTTCTTCCAGTGTTTTAAGCAACGCATTAAACGCAGGCACAGACAACATGTGCACTTCGTCGATTATATACACTTTATACCGGCCGTTTGTTGGGCGATATTGCGCAGTATCCAAAATGTCGCGCATATTATCAACGCCTGTGTGTGATGCAGCGTCGATTTCCATCACATCGATATGTTGCCCGGCGGCGATTGCGCGGCAATTTTCGCAAACACCACATGGGGTTGCGGTTGGCGCATCAGATGATAAACAATTCAAAGCCTTGGCCAAAATACGGGCAGTACTGGTTTTGCCTGTGCCCCGAATTCCGGTAAAAATATACGCATGCGCTATACGTCCAGTTTTAATTGCAGTGGTAAGAGTTTTAACCAATACATCCTGGCCTATTAAGGATTGAAAATCTTGACTGCGATATTTACGTGCAAGAACTGTGTAATTGCTGTCCATAATAAAATCTTCCTTTTGGCCCAGCATAGCAAAACACAGTAAAAATTCAAGAATTAAAAGTGCGATATCGTGTGTGAAAAATTATTTTTCGTTGATGATGAAATCAGGCAACGAATTTTCTTCTTCATCGTTTATCTCTGTCACATCGGGGGTGTCTGGGATATCGTCAATCACCGGCGTTTTGTCGTTGCCCCGCGTGGAATCAATTTTGCCTTGTTCAGCATTTACAATGCGTCCATAATGTTCCGCCGCCTGCATAAGACGTTCGCGTTCAATTTCGTCGGATGTTTGACGGGCTTGATCCATGTATTGTTTTCTTTTCTGGCGCCATTTATGACAGCGCTGAATCATCTGTCCTACGGACGATTGGTTTTTTTTATTTTGCATAATTCGTTTTTTTATTTTTGTTAAATGGAAATATCATAACAGCATTTTTATTACTGTTTTCTTAGCACTGCGATAATAAAGCATCTTAAAACCAATTGCAATCTTTTTTTTCAATTGCTATTATCCAATGCGTAGGAGGGATGCCACAGTTGTCGCGTCAAAATGGAAATTTTTTATTACAGGCTCTGTTGGCGTTGGCGCTGATATTTTCTTTTATACCATTTTTCGCAGGGCGCCTGGCATCGCGCGACCTGGATTCACAGATGTATGCAGCAACCCAGAAAGTGGAAGTTGCCCAAACAGCGGCCCAGATTTTCGTTCGTGAAAACGCCAACGATTTGCCGTATAACACAACCAAGGTTTCTGGAAACACATTTTCCGATTTATTGGAATCATATGGATTGCCATTGGGTTTTGTTCCACGCACTGCCCTGGGCCAGGATATATCCCTTGTTATCAATAAAACGCCATTGGCAGTTACGGCATATTTGGAATTATCGGGTGGTGATTTATCGCCGTTGCAATTGGCGGAACTTGCGCGACGCATAGGGTTTTATGCATCTGTATCTGGCGATATTATAACAGTTGGGCTTGCGCTGGATGCTGTTTATTCAGATGTTGTTCGCCGCAATGAATCAGATTTGAACAACAGTGCATTTTTAACAGATTTAGACATGGGTGGGTATACATTCGATAACGGTGGGGAAATTTTTGCCCGTCGCGGTGAATTTGAAACGGCACAAATTGGAACACTGTCTGTATTTGGGGTTGAAAATGGGCGCGACACTCGTAATAACATAGAATCCATGGCGGCGAATTTGGCTGTGTTTCAAAGTTCGTTGGGGGAATCGGCATTGTCGTTAACGCGTGGTGCGTTACATGTTAACAATATTTCTGCGCGCACATTATCTCAGTTTGGCGATACAGGCAATTTTACATCGAACGCGGCGTCGGCATATGATTTCGCAATGACAGCGGGTCGCACAAGTTTTTATGGGCCTTTGGATTGGACTGTTGGCGGCGATGTGATAAGTGAAAATATAAATTTCAGCGTGGAACGTTTGGACATAGATTCATACATTGATGCGTCTCGTGGCCAGGATGTATACATTGACCCGGACGAGTTGGAAGTATCATCGCGCACAGGTATCGAGGCCAGCACCGTAATCGCATCTAACATAACTATGCGTGATCAGACGTCTGATGCATTAAACAGCGGTGAAACAGGTTTGGTTATTTTGGATATTCGGCCATCTGGCACATCTGTATTGCCTGATGTATTGCTGGACGGCATTAATAATGATGCGTTTGAAATTTTGGCGGAACCCACAAGTGACAGTGATAAAACAGAAAGTTGTCGCGATGTAATCGCGCAATTGGATAATCGCGTGCGATACAATGCAAAATCTTTGTCGCAATATCTGGTGTGCCAATATATTTATTGGCAGCGCTTGGAACAAAGAATAGATATGAAACAATGTTTACTAGAAGGTGGCACTAACTGTGACTAGGCTGAATGCCTTTTCTGTATATGAACGCGGGGCCAGTATGATGGAAGTTTTACTGGCCATGGCGATTGTTGCCCTGGCGGCGCCATTTTTGTACAGCCAATTGGCTGATACAACCAATACATTGCGCGATATGAAGGCTGCGAATGAAATTATAGATTTGCGGGACGATGTGTTAAATTTTGTTCGTTTGAATCAATCGGAATGGCCGGATACCGCACAAATCAAATTATCAGAAGATGAATTGGATGAAATATCCGAATTACCAACAGCGGGATTTATCGATAAATATCTTGTGCGTGGCGCCACTATGACGGATGTGTATTTGGCGTTTGATATGAATGATACGGAATTACGTACATCGCAAATTGCGCACCATATTGGCGCAGACGCTGCGGTTGTGGGGGGTGATGGAATTGCGTATGGACGTGCGTGGGCGGTTGCGGCGCCTGATTTCAAACCAGGCAATTTGATATATCGTATATCGCGTGATATTTCAGGCCAGGATAAATCCCAATATCTGCACAGAACAGAAACTGGCGAAGAAAACTTGAACATGATGTTGCGCGATTTGGATATGAATAACAATCGCGTATACGATGTTGGTGGGGTTATTGCAAATTCTGCGGAAATACGCAGTGCATCGACTCAATTTGTGGAAACGCCATATTTGGGCGCGGAAAAATTGTATTTTTCATCTGGGGCGAATTTGGATGGTGATACCGCAATATTTGGTTCCATGCGTGTAACTGGCGATATTTCAGGTTTTCGAAATATTTATGCAGACACATTGAACGGGCGCGCATACACAACCCAGGGGCGTATAATAACAGATCGTGCAAATGTTGTAAATTCT
>JADINE010000003.1 GCA_017694175.1 Candidatus Enterousia excrementavium
CTTGCAAATAAAAACGAAATCTGTATAATCACACTTCGTCGGAGACGTGGCAGAGTGGTTGAATGCGCGCGACTCGAAATCGCGTATACGGGCAACCGTATCAAGGGTTCAAATCCCTTCGTCTCCGCCAGGAATCATACCGCACCGCGGTATTTTTTATTGAAATTTTTCCTGTTTTATGATATAATTGTCCACAACAATCGGACGCCACTGCGTCCCGTTTTTTTATCCCGCCCCGCGGGATTTTTTTTATTTACCAAAGGAGGAAACAGAATGAAACAACCACAATTTTTAACAAAACTCACAACACCACCACCAGACGAACATAATCAGAATACGCACAAAGCAAATAATATGTCACCTGAAAAACACAACGATCAGATTCGTGAAGAATCTATACGCAAAACAATGGCAGAAGAAGGCGGATATATAGATAATCCAAATCGTATAGATCAACCAACGAATTCTGGCATAACACAGCCAACACTAAATAAATATAATCAAAGACACCCAGAGGCAGGATTTCCTGAAAATGTAAGGGAACTGACCGGACTGCAAGCCGAACAAATTTATACGGAACTCTACTATAATGACAGAAATATTGGGGATATAAACAATCCGCGTATAGCACACGCTATATTTGATATGGGGGTTATGAGTAATTATTCAAATGTTGGCAGGACGGTGCAGAACACAATTAACGAAACACAGGGAACAAATTTAGCCATAGATGGCAATATCGGCGCGCAAACGATACAAGCACTGAATAATATTCCTGAAAATAAAGTTGATAGGTTTATGGAAGTTTTAATAGAAAACCGCATTGAATATTTAAAAAATCTTGCAGATTGGGACAGATATGGTCGTGGCTGGACAGCCAGAACAAACAGATATTAAAAATTGGAATTTACAGCATTTGTTAAATGTTCAATGTAATTTTTAACAAAGTCCAAAACTGGATTGTATGCCATCAGTGCGGTTAAATTGCCACATTCGTTATAGCATCTGTCCGGATTATACATATCGGTAATACTAATAAAAAAATTGTTTCATCACTGAAATTGTACATCTTTTGTATAACCACAGTCAAACGAGTGTTTATACATAAAATCAAAAACAATTTGATTTTTTATGCAAAGCGATACAATATTACCGACATGAAATCTTTTAACGAACAGGTTTACGACATAGTTGCGCGAATCCCGGCGGGACGGGTGGCAACATTTGGTCAAATCGCACGCATGATTGGTCGGCCACGCATGGCGCGCTTTGTGGGATACGCGTCAAACAATAAAAACAGTTGGCATCTGCCGTGGCACCGCGTAGTGTTCAAAGACGGTTCACTTTGCGGCCCCGGATTTTTCGAGCAACAATACAAAGCCCTGAAATCCGAAGGTGTCAAATTCACCCGTGATAAAAAGGTTCGCATGGACGAATTCCAATGGAATCCCGAACGCGACGGCGTGCCAATGGACATTCGGGATTTTCCGCTGGTGTTTTAATTCTGTTTTTTGATTAATTTTTTCATAATCGTATCAGCCGATAATTTTTGCAATGTTAAAAACCACGCCCTGACATCAAACCGTTTGTTTTTATTGCGTATACGGTTGTCCATTTCCGCAACAGTCGCCGGCGCAGACACAACAACATCATCGCCCGGCTGCCAATCGGCGGGCGTAGACACCCTGAATGCATCGGTCGTTTGCAACGCCACCAGCACGCGCTGGATTTCATCAAAATTTCGCCCCGTGGTTAATGGATAATACAAAATCATTCTGATAATACCCGCTGGGTCAATTATAAACACAGCCCGCACGGTTTTTGCGTCCGACGCATTATGGTGAATCATGCCATATTTGCGGGCTATATCCATATTCATATCGTCAATGATTGGGAATGTAATTTGCATATCGCGCCACCCGTTATATTCCAGATTACGAATTGCATCCACCCACGCCAAATGCCCCGTAAGCGTCCCAACCGACAACCCAATAATATCTGTATTCAATTTGTGCAAATCGCCCAACACAGATTGAAACGCCATAAATTCAGTCGTACATACCGGTGTAAAATCAGCGGGGTGCGAAAACAAAATCACCCAACGTCCCGCATAGTCGGCCGGAAAATTCACAACCCCATTTGTTGTATTTGCCACAAATTCAGGCGCCGCATCGCCAATTAACGGCATTTGCGTCGACGCGTTGCCGCACCTGCAATCAAAATCATCACATAAATTATGTAATATATCGTGCATTTTATCCCCCCATATTCAAATTATCTGTCACAATTATACCTGCAAAAAAATCGCAACAAAACAGGCACTTAATCCCATAAAAACACAAATAAAAAACTTTATTCTTGCCAAAATGTGTTAAGATATAAATAATATCAGTTAAACAATAAACAGGGGATAAAGATGAAACGTTCTGATATAGTGCGATCAATCCAGGTCCAATTCAAACACATGCGTGCGTCTGACGCTGCGGCAATATTGGACACTGTGGCGAATCAAATGATTGAATCAGTCGCCGACGGCCATCGTATCGAGGTTCGCGGTTTTGGTACATTTCAACCGCGTGCACGTGCCACAAAAATCGGATACAACCCATGCACCGGCCAACCAATGCACTTGGACGCCAGCACGACTATTTTGTTTAAACCCAGCCGCGAATTAACAAAAAAGATGAACGAGTAATAAAATGTTATTTGGCAAAAAAGCAGGAATAAAAAACAGAAATCGCGAACGCTATGAACGCATTCGCCGCCTGATGTGGATTAAATGTGAATCATGCGGGCGTTTGGTGTATTACAAAGATTACAAAGACAATCATTACATTTGTCCACGTTGCGGTCGTGCATTTATCATGACCCCAAAACAGCGTTTTGATTTGCTGTTCGACAACAACGAATGGCAACGTGTGGAATTACCAATCGTATCAGACGACCCACTGAATTTCGTTGACCGCAAACCATACAAAGACCGCCTGGCCGAGGCTCGCGCCGACACCGGCTATAACGACGCCATCACCACAGCCGACGGCGTAATTGGTGGCATTCCGTCAACAATCTGTGTATTAAACGGCGATTTTATGTTGGGATCTATGGGCCGTGCGGCTGGCGATGGTATTGTGGCCAGCATAGAACACGCCATTGAACAAAAGCGTCCATTTATCATGGTGACGTGCAGCGGCGGCGCCCGTATGCAGGAAAACATTTTGTCGTTAATGCAAATGGCGCGCACTGTTGTGGCGGTTAATAAATTACACGCCAGTGGCACACCTTATATCGTATTACTAACAGACCCAACATTTGGCGGTGTGACGGCTTCGTTTGCAATGTTGGGCGACATACACATTGCCGAACGTGGCGCCCGCATTGGATTTGCAGGCCGCCGTGTCATCGAACAAAACATTCGTGAAAAATTGCCGTCTAATTTCCAAACGGCGGAATATTTATACGATCACGGCATGGTCGACATGGTTGTGCCACGTGCCGAATTAAAAGAAAAACTGGAAAAAATCTTGGCAGTGTTAACCAAACGCCCGCACACACCACGCGCAATAAACGTCGCCACACCAACAACTGATAATAAAAAAGTTCGCGGCATGGGCGAAAATGATGCGTACGATAAAGTGCTGTTGGCGCGCAATGAAAACCGCCCGCATTTTCTGGATTACATCAACGGCATAGTTGACGATTGGACATATCTGGCCGGCGACCGCCTGTTTGGCGAAGACCCCGCCATGTGTGGTGGCATTGGTTATTGGCGCGATATTCCTGCCGTCATCATCGGCCAGGAAAAGGGTCGCACAATCGAAACCCGCCAATTCCACCGTTTCGGCATGCCCAACCCCGAGGGCTATCGCAAAGCGCAACGTCTGATGCGATTGGCTGAAAAATTCAAATTACCATTGATATCGTTGTTTGATACCGCAGGTGCATTCGCCGGCAGTGCCGCCGAAGAACGCGGTCAATCCCAGGCAATCGCCGAATCTATCGCAACGGGTCTGTCCATAAAAACGCCATACGTCGCCGTCAATGTGGGCGAGGGCGGCAGTGGCGGTGCCATCGCCATCGGCACAGGCGACCGCGTATTAATGCTGGAAAACACGATTTATTCGGTGATTGCACCGGAATCCTGCGCCAGTATTTTATGGAAAGATAATAAATACAAGGCCACAGCCGCCGCCGCAATGAAATTGACTGCGCGCGACATGGCCGATTTGAACGTTATCGATAAAATCGTGGACGAACCGTCCGGCGGTGCACACACAGATTGGCAAACAACCATGGAAATGTTGGCCACATCTGTGTCTGAACAAATCAGGGAATTACAGAAAATCCCAACCGACAAATTGCCGGCACGCCGTGGCGAAAAATTTTTGGCCATGACGCGTGACGTGGAATTCTGTGCACCAGCACATGACGCCGACGATAAATAAAAAACGGGGCGGCGCCCCGTTTTTTTTCTGCGGCATGCGAATAAAACAAATTTCGCCCTTGCATTTAATTTTTCATTTCTGTATAATACCCCACGCAACCACGCGGAGCGTTGGCAGAGTGGTAATGCAGCAGATTGCTAATCTGTGACCGTGTTTTAGCGGTCCATAGGTTCGAGTCCTATACGCTCCGCCAGAAATTTTTTAAATGACTATTCGTATTATTAATTTTTACTGTTGTTGTCAATAAATTCGCCGTACTGCGAACATTTTTGTTTGCAATTAATCACCCATTTCAATAACATCAAATATCATAAAAGGATGCGCATAATGACAATCAGATTATTTAATACCATGACCCGCAAAATCGAAGAATTCAAACCATTAACCCCCGGCAAAATGGGATTTTATTCGTGCGGCCCGACTGTTTATCACTATGCACACATTGGCAACCTGCGCACAATGATTCATAACGATATTTTAAAACGTATGTTTACTGAAAACGGCTATGCCGTACACCACGTTATGAACATCACAGACGTTGGCCATTTAACCAGCGACGACGCCGACAGTGGCGATGATAAAATGGAACGTGGTGCGGCACGCGATCATAAATCCGTCTGGGAAATAGCAAAATTTTACACAGATGAATTTCTGCGCGATTTTGACGATTTGAACAACATTCGTCCGACCGATATGCCGCGTGCCACTGATTACATTGCCGAACAAATCGATTTGGTTAAAAAATTACAGGATTTGGGCTATACATACGAAATTCCGGGCGACGGTATTTATTACGACACCAGCAAATTCGCCGCATACGGCGCATTAACCGGCGGTTCAGTCGCCGGCAATCGCGCGGGCGCCCGTGTTGAATATAACAACGAAAAACACAACCCAACCGATTTCGCATTATGGAAATTTTCCCCAACCGACCAAAAACGTCAAATGGAATGGGACAGCCCCTGGGGCATCGGGTTCCCCGGCTGGCACGCAGAATGCAGCGCTATGAGCATGAAATTACTGGGCAACCATTTTGACATTCACACCGGTGGCGAAGATTTATCCCGTATTCATCACACCAACGAAATCGCGCAAAGCGAACCTATTACCGGCGCCCCGTGGGTCAGTTATTGGGTGCATTTCAGTTTTCTGGTTGATAAATCCGGCGAAAAAATGAGTAAATCAAACGGTGAATTCCTGGGGCTGGACGTCATTCGCAAACGCGGATACGACACAATGGTATACCGCTATTTGATTTTGCTGGGGCATTATCAAACGCAATTGGCGTTTTCATGGGATGCCATGGACGCAGCCGCAAATGGATACAAAAATATCGTTCGGCGTGTGGCGGAAATTTTGGCGGACACAGACCCAGGCGCACTGGTTGAATCAACATTTAACGAATGGCACGACCGCATTTTGAATTCTGTATCAGACAACATGAAAACCGCGGAATCATTGGTCCAAGTCCAAGAATTATTGCGCGACAAATCAATAAACGCATCGACTAAAATCGCACTGTTTGAATTTATTGATCGCCTGTTGGGATTGCAATTCATCGACCGCGCGAAAAAATTAAACGACACAGAATCCGAAACCGCCCCGGCGGAAATAATCGCACTGGCCGACGCCCGCGCCGCAGCCAAATCCGCCCGTGATTGGGCGCGCGCAGACGAATTACGCGCGCAAATCGACGCGGCTGGTTGGTCTGTGGTCGACACCCGCGACGGCACAAAACTTGTAAAAAAAGCATAAGAATTAATAAAAACGCACCGATATGCCCCAAAAATTCATTTTGGGGTATATTTTTGTACAAAATTATACAAAAAAGGCTTGAAATTAGGGGCATTTTGGTATATATTACCCCCAGCAAACAAGAGGAACGTTCTATGAATTACCCATATATGCCTAAATCCACCGCGTTGTGGTTGATTGAAAACACGTCGTTAACATTCGAACAAATCGCCGAATTCTGCGGTTTGCATGAATTAGAGGTTAAAAGTATCGCCGATGCTGAAACCACCAAGGTTCAGGGCTTGAATCCAGTTTTGAACGGTCAGTTAACACGCGAAGACATTGAACGCTGCGAAGCCGACCCGTCGGCACGCCTGCAATTACGCCAAGAAATCGTCAACGCACAACAGGCGCAAAACAAACGTGGTGTTGGGTATACACCAAAATTGCACCGTCAAAATCGGTTGGGTGGCATATTATGGATTTTGAAAAATTATCCCGAATTATCCGATGGCCAGGTTGCCCGCCTTATGCGCAGTACAAATCCGACTGTGGCGTCTGTCCGCAACAAAACTCATAAGTCATATTCTGTAATTCAAATTCAAAGTCCTATTGTGTTGGGTCTGGTATCTGAATCAGCATTGCACGATGCAGTTGCCAAAGCGCAAAAACAAAACAAAAAATAAAAACAGTAAACAAAAACACTCACTTACACCACGGGGAAGGGTTTGTTCATGGCAAAAAAACTGGACGAAGCAACAAAATTATTGATTGATTCATTACCGGAAAATTTACAAAAATTGGCCACTAATTCGGTCGAAATTGGATATTTATCCAAAATGGATTTTGATGCCGCCACCGAAGCGGACGAAGTACCCACCGATGAACAGGAAGAAGTTCTGGATTTTTTTCAACAGGATTTAGGGCTGGAAATTCTGGAAACAGACGACTATCCACAAAATATTGAAAAATACTACAATGACGATTCTGATGAACCACTGGATAAAACGCGTAATTTGTTAAATGCTGATGCCGAACAGGTTGACGTTAACGACGACGATTATGAACATTACGCAAAACAATTGGAACGCAGTCAAACGGGCAACTTGGTTCTGGGGGTTCAGGATTCAGTTCAATCATACTTGAAGCAAATCGGCACAGTACAATTACTTACCGCCGCAGGCGAGGTTGCCATCGCCCAACGTATCGAAGCCGCATCCCGCCTTATGGTGTACGGCCTGTGCGAAAGCCCGATGACCATCCAGGCCATGTTGGATTGGTATCAACAATTGCTAAACGATGATATTCGGCTGCGCTATATCGTAAATTTGGAAGTAATGTATTCCAGCGATGCCGAACAAAAGTCTTTGGCCGCAATTTCTGAAACATTGAAATCCAAGGGTGTCGAACACGTCGATGAATTGGACGACGACGACCTGGACGATCTGGAAGAATCCACCATGTCCGACGAAGACGACGAAGATGAAGTCGACGAAGACGAAGATGGTATCAAAAAAGAAGATACCCCGCGTGGCACATCTGGCGTTCCAATTCCCGTAATGGAAGAATCCTTGATGCCGATGATGATGGAATTGTTCGGCAAAATTAAACGCATATTTAACAACATGCAAAAATTGCAGGCCAAACGTCTGGAAAACTTGGAAACTTCATCCAAACCAGACGAAGCATTGGAAAAGAAATACACCAAAATGCGCCTGGAATTATTTGAACATGTAAGCAAAATCCGCCTGAACGACGACCGCATCGCGGAAATTCTGGAACAGTTGACCAAACGCGATCAGTTGTTAATGGGACTCGAAGGCAAACTGCTGCGTCTGGCCATGGCCAACAAAATCAAACGCGAAGATTTCTTGGCCGAATACACAGGCAACGAAATCAACCGCAATTGGGTAAAAAAATTAATGCGCAGCAAAAACCAAACCTGGGTAAATTTTGCCAAAAAGCATGAAAAAGATATTTTGAAAATCCAGGAAGATATCACCGCGATTGCCGTTGAAACAGGGCAACCGACGGCTGAATATAAAAAGGTTGTTGAATTGGTTCGCCGTGGCCAGGCCGAAGCCGCCCGCGCAAAACGCGAAATGATCGAGGCCAACCTGCGCCTGGTTATTAAATTTGCAAAAAAATCCAGCAACCGCGGATTGGGTCTTGACTTTTCCGATTTGGTCCAGGACGGCAACATCGGCCTGATGAAGGCTGTGGATAAATTCGATTATCGTTTGGGCAATAAATTTTCAACATATGCCACCAACTGGATTCAACAGGGCATTTCCCGCAGCATCGCGGACCAGGCTCGCACAATCCGCATTCCTGTGCATATGATTGATAATATTCACAAAATCCAACGCGCCACGCGCCAATTCATGCACAAATATGGCCGCCAGCCTACACCCGAAGAACTATCAAAAATCATTTATCTGCCGGTGGACAAAATCCACAAAGCATTAAAAGTTAACCTAAAACCAATATCACTCGAAGCCCCCGTCGGAACCGAGGACGACAGCAGTCGTATTGAAATCATCGCGGACGAAACGGCAAAAAATCCGTTTGTGTCGGCCGCCCAGAAAAACCTGCGCAAAATCGTCACGCAAATTCTGTCGGAACTGGATCCCAAGGAAGAAACCGTCCTGCGCCAGCGTTTCGGTATGAGCACCAATAAAACCAGCACTTTGGAAGAGGTCGGCGAATACATCGGTGTTACCCGTGAACGTATTCGTCAGATTGAACAAAAGGCACTGCAAAAACTGAAACACCCAACACGTGCACGCAAACTGCGCAGTTTCTTGGAAGATTAACTATCACAAATCCCGCCAACTTTGCGGGATTTTGTTTTAACCAAATGGATACAAAAATGAACAAAGGATATATGATAGCTATCGAAGGCACCGACAAAGCCGGCAAACATACCCAGGTTATGAAAATGCTGGGATACTTGCGCGCCCATGGAATCGCAGCCGAAACACTGGATTTTCCGCAATACAATGCGTTTTTTGGTCGCATGGTGCGTGATTATCTGAACGGGAAATTCGGTGCCACGCGTGATTTACCGGCCGAATACACTATGTTGCCATACGCCCTGGATCGGTTGCAACACCAACCCAAAATCGCCGCATGGTTACGTGATGGCAAATGGGTAATTTTAGACAGATACACATACAGCAATTCTTTTTCTGTTGCAAAATACCCACACGAACAATGGGCGGAAAAAATAAAATTTATGGAAGATTTGGAATTCAACCAACTGGGCATAATCAAACCCGATTACAACATATACTTATACCTGGATCCGCGCATATCATACAACATGCGCCACACAGGATTAAAACAATATCAAAACGGCCGCCCAGACATTCATGAAAGTGATTTTAAACTGCTGTACGATGTATCAAACGTATACAAACAAATCGCAACATCAAACCCAACAAAATGGACAGTCGTGGACGAAATGCGCCCCGACGGCACCCGCATGGGCATCGACGAAGTATTTTCACACCTGACCCCAGTGATTGATAAATTAATCACCACCCACAACACAAAAATACGTTGATAAAAACGCCCCGATGGGGCGTTTTTTTATACGTGTCCCTTTAATGCGATGTAAATCTGTCCCAAATCTGTTTTGGCCAATGTGCCGGCCAATTTATCTGTACCGTCGGCCGCCCGCGCCGCATTCAGCACTTTATCAAAACTGCGCACAAATTGCGTTGCCTGGGACCGAAACACTGAATCAGATTTCAACATTTCACGCACTTGCTTTTTATCCGCCGCAGACATTATTTTAGCAAACCATTTGGAAAATATTGTTTTGTCACCCGCATGATATTTTTTCCACACCACATCCGGAATTTCCACGCCCGCCGCCCGGGTTAAATCCAACGTCTGTTCATGCAGTTTTTCCAACATCTTATCACTTTGTTTCAAAAAATCAGACGCGCTGACCCGCCCATAAGTCGCGGCCGACGGCGTGGCGCTTATCGCATCCATCGGGGCAGTGGCACGTGCAACCATCATTTGCTTATTCAACGTCTGCATAGTATTAACGGCCTTGGTATAATCAGACATCAAATCAATCATTTGCTGACGCGAAGTGCCCGCCAAATCTTCCAATTTTACAGCAGATTCAGCAATAGTCTCGGTGGATTCCGTCACCGTCTGTTTCATCAGCGCAATTTTTTCATTCAGATTTTCAACAATTTTTTGCAAATTGTCCCCAGTATTCACGGAATCACGCGCCAAATCGGGCAGGGCCGAATAATATTTTTCAATCAACTCAGACAGCGGCTGCAACTGTGCCGTGGTTTCGGCCGACATTTTTATCAAATTTTCCGACTGTCCCGACAACTGCGTATGCGCCGTATTCATTTCCATCAATGTTTCGCGCACACCGGTTGCCATCGCACGCACAGATTCCGAAAATGCACCCGCAGCGGTCTTTGTATTTTCCAACGTGGAATTCGCCACCCCAGACACAGTTTTCAACTCGCCAACAATATCATTTGTGAATCCAGTAATATCTTTGTTGAAATGATTACACAATTCCGTCAATTCTTTGGAAATATTACGCACAGACGCTTCGGTCGCAGTGGCCGAAGCCATTAACGCCTCGACCGCATCGGTTAATTTGCGCACCTGGGATTCAACCGAAGTTTCCGACAAACGCACCTGACCGGCAACAACGTTTGCGGTATTGGTCAAAGCGTTCACCTGGCTGGTTAATTGCTTTTTGGCCTGTTTTCCAAACGTATCCAATTTATTCAAATGCCCATCCAATGCCTTGTTATTATTTTCCATGATTTCGGCATAATCTGTCGCGGCTGTCTTTACATTTTCAAACCCAGCCGCAGTACTTTGTGTCAACTCGCCCAGTTTTTGTTGCATCGTCTCGTATTCTGCGGTCAAAGTTTGCATTTGTTGCGAATTTGAATCGAAATCAGATTTAAGATTATCAGACAATTCCGCACCCGACGAAATCCATTGTTCTATATTCGATTGGATTTGTGCAACCTGGGCGGAAGTATCTTGATTCGTTGCTTCAATTTGCGACAACATCTCGTTGATTGTTGCGCTGAATTTTTCAGTTGATAATTTCACATCATCCCAACTTCCAGACTCCACAACAGCCTGCAAACCAGACACAGTGTTTTCCAAACGCTGTGACATAACGGCTATTTTTTTGGTCGCTTCATCGGTGGTCGCCACCAGTTTTGCATTTTGGGCGTCTAAATCACTTTTCAATTCAGCGGCTGTGGCAATTTGCGCCCCCAACGCATCACGAATGTTTTGAAAATTAGATTCCATTTTCACCATTTCATCGGACAAAAGATTATTTAACACACGCACAGCATCCTGAACACGCGCCCGTTCCGGCTGGGTCATTATTTTAAGCAGCGATTGCATAACCTTTTGCGATTTTCTGGACACAAAAAACAATACTATCAGCGCCACCAGCAACAAGCCGCCCAACACTCCGCCCGCAATTAAATACAACTGTCCAAATTCCATAAAATCCCCCCATTGGTTCACTTTGCCAATTATTCCACACGACATACCAAAGCACAATTACAAAAGCCCTGGCCACATCACATATATACCTTGCAGTTCTATGAAATTTATACTAGAATCCCGAAAATAAAGCAAGGGTATAATGGATAAAAAATTCACTCTTTCACCTGAACAAGACACCGCTGCAAATCCCGCAGAAAACGTGTGGGTCCAGGCAAACGCAGGCACCGGAAAAACCAGCGTTCTGGTACAACGATTGCTGCGCATTTTGTTTCGCAGCGACAACATTGACAACTGTGGCATCTTGTGCCTGACCTATACCAAGGCCGCGGCCGGCGAAATGCGCAATCGAATATTGCGCGAATTACAAAATTGGGCCATGGCGTCCGACGATGAATTAATTGAGTTATTGGGCAACGTATCACAACACAAACCTGCAACATCGGCCGACACAGCGCACGCCCGCATGGTATTTTTTAAATATATCGACAACCCAGAATTACTAAAAATCAAAACAATCCACGGTTTTTGCGAAGAAATTCTGCGTCAATTTCCGATCGAGGCCGGCATATCCCCTTCATGGACATTGGTATCCGACGATACGCAACGTGCATTATTACAGGATGCATTTTCGCATCTGGTCAATTCCACGAATAACGCAACTGTATCCGACGCGTTTTCATATCTTGTGGAACGAATTGATGAAAATCGCATTAATGATTTAATGGCATTGTTGGGCGAACACTATCGCGTATTCTTTCAGATAAACAATATTGTTAACTATCGAAAATATTTCATTGATACGATTACAGAATTTTTAAAATTAAACACCCCTGTCCAGACCGAATTTTCGCCCCAAAAACTGCAAAAAATCATCGATTTGGCCACAATTGATATAAATTCATCAAAAAAGCCGGCACAATACTTAATAGATATTGTTACTTTTACAAAACAATACATTAACAAAACTATAAATTTTGAAAAATATAAATCGGCATATTTAACACAAACCGGCACACCGAACAAAAATGTTTCGCGCAAAGATTACCTGTTGGATGAACAACAACGCGTATATGATGTAAATCAGTACAATTTATCAAAACAAATCTTTGACGACACAATGGCGACATTTGAATTGTCGGCCGAATTTGCAAAAATTTATGGCAAATTAAAATCCGAACGCAATCTTTTGGATTTTGATGATTTGATTTTATATACAAAAAAATTATTTTCATCACCCGACACCATGGGCTGGGTGTTATCGCAACTAAACGTTCATCTGACACACATCCTGGTTGACGAAGCCCAGGATACCAGTCCTTTGCAATGGGATATTTTACGTATGCTGTCGGGCGATTTCTTTACCGAAGGCGACACAACTTCCAATCCACATTCACTGTTCGTCGTTGGTGACACCAAGCAATCCATTTACGGATTCCAAGGTGCTGATCCGCACGCTTTCGCCGCCAGCCACACAGAAATTTCGCAACAAATCGAACAAAATCAGCGTACTATCAAAAACATACCACTGGTTCAAAGTTTTCGTTCGATGCCACAAATTTTGTATGCTGTTGACGCATTTTTCAATAATCCAGACGTTCGCGAACAAACAGGATTCATAAACAATGCACACAAATGGGCAAAAACAGACCCAACCGCATTCGTTGAATTACACAAATTGGTCGATGCGAACACCACAGACACAACCATTAACGAATACACATCGCAAATTGCCGATAAAATTCAATCGGTACTGGCCGACGGGTTTACCCCGAACGACATCATGGCGCTGGTTCAAAACCGTGAACCAATGACACCATTGCTTGTTCGCGAATTAAAGCGTCGAAACATTCCCGTTGCGGGCAGCGATCGCATTATTTTACCAAAATTTCCGGCCATTCGCGACCTGTTAAACCTGACCCGTTTTTGTATAAACATCTCGGACGATTACAGTTTATGTTGCACTTTAAAAAGCCCGATTTTTAGATTGTCTGAACGCGATATTTTTAATATTTGCAAAATTAAAAACGACGAAAATAATACGCGCAAAAACGCACACAACGATTACAAACCAACCACTGTTTTTGACATATTATCCAAAACCCATCCTGTCATCTATAATCGACTGGAACAAATCGTAAATTGGGCGAACACCTTGGCGCCATATTCGTTTTTTACAAACGTTTTAAACACTGAACAAACCCGTGAAAGCATGATTGCCGCCCTGGGCACACAAATCATAGATCCACTGGAAGAATTTTTAACCATATGCCTGGCGTACGAACGCACACAATGCGGAACATTGCGTCACTTTTTAAAATGGTTTATCACCGGCGGCAGCACTATAAAACGCGACATGGATACAGCCCCCGGCGTGCGCATTGTCACAGTCCACAGCAGCAAAGGACTCGAAGCACCGGTAATATTCCTGATTGATACAGTTCGCACTCCAAAACAGGAATATGTTTTTCCAATAACCCCGGAAATGCAGTCCGCCACGTTACGCGCCCGTGGTGCAAATCTGCCCTCGCCATGGATATGGTCGCCACGCGCGAACAACTCCACCGCCCGCGACCGCGCGGTCGCATCCACATCAAAAACAAAAATTGCAGAATACTATCGGTTATTATACGTCGCCATGACGCGCGCGATAAAACGATTGTACATATATGGATTTGCGCCAAAAACCAAACCAGCGGCCGAGCTGGCCTGGCACACACAACTGTGGCGCGTATTATCAACCGATTCAAAAGCAAAAGTCACCGATGAAACAATCAGGATAGAAAATGTCTGACACAAAATTACGCGATATCATATCACAAATGAAACACACAAAAATCGCAACCGACACAGGTAAAAAAATGCACACGAAAATGCAGGGCATCATCATTTCCGACACCGCCCCGCACGGCGACGCTGAAATACGCGCAAAAATTTCACAACACCCTGAATTGACGCGATTTTTTGCACAGGAATCCAAAACCGAAGCCCCCATCGCAGGTCACATAAACGGCAAATTCATCAGCCGCCGCATCGACAGATTAATCATCGACGACGCGAACAAAACGATAGATATTCTGGATTACAAAACAGACACCAACAAAAACGAATTTATTGATAAATACACCACACAAATTAACGAATAC
>JADINE010000033.1 GCA_017694175.1 Candidatus Enterousia excrementavium
ACCAACTGAGCTAACCACCCAAAACGGTTTCCCGGTGATTTGTCCGTGAAACCCGCGACCTTTACGATGTCAACGTACGCGGCTTCCCAACCGAGCTAACCACCAAAAACTCTTACAAAGCCAGAAAATTATACCAAACAAATTTAAGATTGCAATATTAAAATGTCGCAGCTATACGCAGCAAATTCGAACGGTGTAATAAAAAAAGGGGGTACCCCCCTTTTTATCTTGGCGGTCCCATACGGGCCGAACCAGACGAAGCCAATCCATATCGACCAAATATTATTCTGTCGCCATTTTGAATTTCATCAGAAATTATTTCTGTTTCTGTGGCTGTAACCAGTCCTTTTTCATATGGTACTAAAACAACTGTCTCGTTGCCATCAACAACACGCAAAATTGCCAGATGGTCATCAGGGGTGGCATCGCCGGCATTTTCCACAATGCCGTCAAAATTTCGCAGTATTAACGCAGAATTTTGAACTTTCCACACATCTGTTTTTTCAGAAATCAAAATAGTTACAAATGCCGTCATTCCTGGTTTTAATTTCAAATCGCTGTTATCAACATCAATCACAACGGTGTACACAACAACATTCGAAGTAATTGTTGGCGACAAACGCACTTGGCGCACAGTGCCCTGGAAAGTCTGTGTCGGATACGCATCCACCGTGAAAGTTACAGGCAAACCTTCGGTAATCATGCCAATATCTGCCTCGGACACGGCGGTTTCGATTTGCATTTTTGATAAATCTTCGGCGATTTCGAATAAATCAGGCGTTTGGAACGACGCCGCAACCGTTTGCCCCACATCAACTTGGCGTGAAATAACAGTTCCATCCACAGGCGACGTAATTGTTGCATACCCCAGATTAGTCACTGCACGATCATATTGTGATTGCATACGTTTTACGGATTGTTCGGCCTGTTCATAATTAGTTTGCGACAATTCCAAATCTGCGCGTGCAATATAATCCTGGGCGAACAATTCTTTGTTACGTTCATATTCACTTTTTGCATAGTTTAATTGAGATTCCGCACTTACCAGCGATGCATGCGCTTCATCCACAGATGCCTGTAACACAGACGGTTCTATTTTAAGCAGCACATCGCCCTTTTTAACTTTGGAATTATAATCAACGT
The DNA here is from genome assembly GCA_017694175.1 of Candidatus Enterousia excrementavium. Taxonomy (GTDB): domain Bacteria; phylum Pseudomonadota; class Alphaproteobacteria; order Rs-D84; family Rs-D84; genus Enterousia; species Enterousia excrementavium. The sequence continues at coordinate 1,144 of JADINE010000033.1, forward strand.
ATATGGCTTCGATTGTGCCGCTTACCTGTGAACCGACATTAATTGTGTTCAAAGGTTGTATTTCGCCGGTTGCAGTAACCACCTGTCGCAGGTCACCACGTGATATAGTTGCGGTTGCGAACCCTGTTCCTTGGTTTTCATTACCATTCATAAAGTATAAAAATCCACCGGCTACGATTAAAAATAATATAATCCACCACTTGCGCTGCCAAATCAATTTCCATAATTTATGCTGTTTTGGTTGCTTTTGTTCCTTACTCATCTGTTGATTCCCCCTCGTCTTCAATCAATCCGTCTTTAATATCGCCTATTGCCAACGCCAAAGCGGCACGTTTTGTAAACAAATCATATTTGGCAGCATTGTTTTGCTTGTGTGCATCGGCCAGATCCGCCAACGCCTGTTGCCAATCCAACATAGTCGCTTTACCAACCTTGTACATACCGGCGGTAACATTTTCTGTTTCCTTGGCCGATTCAAGCAAAGCTTCGGTTTGAGTTAACACAGTTTGTGCCGTTTTGTAATTTTGATATGCACTGAACACGTCCAACATAGCGTTATCGGTGGTTTGACGTTCCTGTTCAATGGCGCGTTCGTAATTTACCTGGGCTGCACGACTGTTGTAAAAATTTGAAAACCCTGTAAATATCGGCATAGAAGCCCGAATGCCTATGCTGCCGCTTAATTGGTCAGACCCAGCGTTATATACATCAGATGGTGTATTATTCCACGATAAACTGCCACTTGCTGATATAGTTGGCAGAGTTGATAAAAAAGTGCTGTTTCTGCGGTGCCACGCAGCGTCTTTGTTTGCGGTTGCTCGTAACAAGTCAGGCCGCCGTTCGCGCGCAATTTCGATTAATTCATCTATGCTTTTATTTTCAGATTCACTTCCGAATTCAGCGGGCATATCAGCAATTTGTATATCCTGGTCGGCCGGGAAAGATAACTTAGCCAATAATGTACCTTTGGCAATTTCGCGATTATTTTTGGCACGTTCCAAATCCAAATTACTGCTGGCCAGGGTAACTTCTGCCTTTAACACATCGGCTTTGGCCACAACGCCGGCCTTGTACTTTGTATCCGCCATATCTTTTGCAGTCTGGGAAACTTGTTGCACAGCACGTGCAGTAAACACATCAGCATCAGCATTTAACAAAGCATAGTATGCACCAATCACACTGTACACATAGTTTTGCACAGATTCACTGTAATCAAACCCTGTTGCCCGCCATGTATCTATTAATTGATTAACATCCGACAGACGTTTTCCGAAATCAAAAATTAAATAAGATGCAGAAATCGATGCACCATAGGACCAGTCGGCAAATTCGTTGTTGCGATACGGCATACTTGCCGATGCAGACGCACTGACCGACGGTAAATATTGGGAATAGCCCGCATTTTTATTAAAACGTGCGGATTCCAGTGATAAATAAGCCGCCGCCGTTTCCGGATTTCTGCACAGCCCCAGTTCTATGACCTGTTGTAAAGTTAATTCGCCATCCGGCACAGTTGTCATAGTGCGGCAGCTTTCATCCTGGGCGGCCACAGACACACTTGGCACCAAAACCGCCAACACCACGAGTATTTTTTTCATGAATTACACTCTCTCGGAAATATCATATCACAAGTATTACAATTTTTATGTTGAATTACAAATTTTTTTTGCTTAGTATGAATGCACATATTTCAGTTTGGCCTGGTGGCAGAGTGGTTATGCAGAGGACTGCAAATCCTTGTATGCCGGTTCGATTCCGACCCAGGCCTCCAAAAAATAAAACGCCCTTGTGGCGTTTTGTTTTTTGGAAATGTGTGGATGCAATCGAACCGGCCCGGTTCGCATATGAGTCAGATTTTTCAAGCGCACTGCGCGCAGAAAAAGCCATACGAATGGTGAGTCAAGTTGCGCCAGCAACGGTTTTTGCCGATATATGCGGCAAAAATGCGAACTTTCCGACCCAGGCCTCCAAAAAATAAAACGCCCTTGCGGCGTTTTGTTTTGTGGCATTGAGTAACCAGTTGTTTTTTTTCTGTGCCCGGTGTATTATCAGGCTATGATTGAAACGATTACATTAACCGATTTTCGCAATCATAAATCATGCCGAATCCAAACACATGGCCGGCATAATGTTATTATCACCGGTCCAAATGGTGCCGGCAAAACTGCAATACTCGAAGCGGTATCCATGTTATCCGGCGATCGGGGTTTGCGTGGGGCGGCAATGTCTGATATTGCCCGTTTTGGCGGCGATGGCGGTTTTTCGGTATTTGCAACATTGGCCGATGGCGGGGAAATTTCTGTTAATTTTTCATCGGGCGATACAAATCGCCGTGCGCGTATTGATGGCGACAGTGCAACATTGGCGGATTTGGCCGCACAAATGCGTATGGTATGGTTGACCCCACGCGAAGACAGGCTGTTTATAGAT
>JADINE010000034.1 GCA_017694175.1 Candidatus Enterousia excrementavium
TGGGGCTATATCGTTTGTGCGGCGGTTATTATCGCTGTTTTTATTGTGCTGTATGTGTTCGGAATTCGTTCGGTTGTAAAAGATGATGTAACATTTGTTGTGGCGCGCGGGGATACTGTGTCGGGCGTGGCCACGCGGTTGCAATCGCGCGATTTAATCGATTCGGTTGCGCTGTTTAAAATAGCCGTGCGGGGAAATGGCGGCGGAATTCAATCTGGGCAATATGACATTCCGCGGGGAACCAGTGTTTGGCGTATTGCTGATATGTTGGCGCATGGCGATGTGGCCGCAACGGTTGTTGTTGTGCCCGAAGGATTAACCGTAAAACAAATCAAAGAACTTTTGTTGGCGGATAAAAATTTAACTGGTGATGTAGAGTGCAGGGCGGGGACTGATTTGCCGGTGTGCAATTTGCACGATGGGGATTTGTTCCCGGATTCGTATCGTGTTGCACGGGGAACTTCGCGTTTGGCATTGTTGGATTTGATGCGTAAAAAAATGGATGAAGTAAAAAATCACTGGGTGCAATCAGGAAGCAAAGCACCGACACCGCTGAAAACATGGAATGATGTTGTGACGTTGGCATCCATTGTACAAAAAGAAACCCCGAAAGAATCCGAGATGCCGATTGTTGCCAGTGTGTATTTGAACCGGTTGCGCGATGGCATGCGGTTGCAGGCTGATCCAACGGTGGTTTATGCGTTAACTGATGGGTTGGGGGATATGCGTGGGCGGCCGTTGTATCGGAATCATTTGAAAATTGAAAGCCCGTATAATACGTATACTCATGCGGGATTGCCGCCGGCGCCGATTGCGAATGTTGGGCTGGATGCTGTTCGGGCTGTGTTGAATCCGGCAAATACAAATTACCTGTTTTTTGTGGCAGATGGTAATGGCGGACACAAATTTTCGCGCACGTATGAACAGCACATGAAAAATCATGCTGATTGGCGCGAGATAAAAAAAATTCAAAATGCTGATTAAAAAGTCGTCATTTATTAAATTATTTAATAATTGATTTTTAAAATGAATTTTTGTGATTGTATTAAAAAAGCCTGTAAATGCAGGCTGTGTGTGGTTCGTATGTGAATTAATTCCGATTCGCGAACTGTGCCAGCATAGCATATTTTTGGGAAAAAAGCAAAAATCTTTGTTCTTGAACGTGGGGCGAATCGCGCGGTAAAATATTCCTAGCTAGGTAGTAAATCTAGTTTTTGCTAACTAAACCATAAGGATATAGCATGAAAAAATTAGTTTTAACATCTTTGTTGGCAGTTTTCGCGGCAACTGGTGCAAACGCGGCAATCAACGATAATCCGTTGTATCGTCCGGACCAGGGGCGCTTTTACAGCGTGACGTCTTTGGAATCTGGGTCAAAGTCATCTAATGCGTATGCGCTGACCGAAGAATTCGGTTATGGTGTGACAGACAGATTGGCAATTGGCCTGGCCACATCGTTGAGTGAATCCGATTGGTTCGACACAGCTGGATGGAATGAATTTGGTATCGGCGTAGATTATCGTGTGTTTGATGGTGCAAATTGGAAAGCCGATGTATTTGGATCATATGGATTCAGCGGTGTGTGGCCGTATGGCGAAACATTCTTGGGCAAAGATAATACATGGTATCAATGGACAGTTGGTGCAACAGTTGGTTACGAAGCATCATCGTGGGCGGTCGCAGGACACATCGCATTTGATTATGCTAATTCTGAATCGTTCAATTGGGGCGATGACGGAATGCATATGTTGCGCGCCGGTGCTGATGCGTTCTTTGACATGAATGAAAGTTGGGCTTTGATTCTGGGCGCAGAATACCAGATTGGCCTGGACGATGATAATGAACGTGGCACATGGTTGGGCAAATTGGGTGTGAACTATAACATCGATGATGCCAAATTCATTGGTGCATACGTTGGCAAAGAAATGGTGCACGAAGAAGCGGCCGGTTCTTGGGATATTAAGGACGGGTTTGCCTATGGTGTAAAGTTTGGTGTGGAATTCTAATTGAATTTTCATCAGATGGAAAAACGGGGCCGTGGCTCCGTTTTTTTTTTAGAGAACAGAGAACAGAGAACAGAGTACAGAGTACAGAGAACAGAGTACAGAGAACAGATATTGTTCGGGCGAAGGTGCTTTTTTATGGATTGCCACGCCGTGCTTATGCATGGGGCGCAATGATAAGAGGGGTAATTTATTATTGGCTGCAAGTAATCAGTTACCAGCAACGAGTGACTTTTATACTAATAAAATAATTGTCATGGGGTGATTTGATAAACATCCCAGTTTTTTGGGAATTTCCAGCCGTTTTTTTGGTAAAAATCCCCAGTTTCTGCTTGACAATATGCGGGTTCGTGGTTATAGTGTATTCGCTTTCCGTGTAAACAAGGAAAGAAAAAAACACAGAATTCTGCGCGTTCTGACAGATTTATAATCGCGGGGTACCCGTTGAAATAATTCTGAACAGATGTTTTGTGCAGATAAAAAAAGGTACAAAAAACAAAGAGATTTTGAATGCCAACAGTAAATCAACTGATTCGGAAGCCGCGTAAAAAGGTTGTTGTTAAATCAACTGCGCCGGATATGATGCAGGCTCCGCAAAAACGTGGTGTTTGTACGCGTGTGTACACAACCACGCCGAAAAAACCTAATTCGGCCCAACGTAAAGTGGCCCGTGTTAAATTGGCCAATGGTCGTGAAGTGACGGCTTATATTCCGGGCGAAGGGCATAACTTGCAGGAACACAGCGTTGTTATGATTCGTGGTGGTCGTGTAAAGGACTTGCCTGGTGTGAAATATCACATTATTCGTGGTGTTTTGGATACCAAGGGTGTGGAAAGCAGAAAACAGGGACGTTCCCTGTACGGTGCCAAGGTGGCTAAGTAATAATCATACACGCGGGGTGACCTGTGTGAGTAATTTGGGGTAACCCAGATGAAGTAATAAAAGGATAATAAAAATGTCAAGACGTAAAAGTGCAACTAAACGTGAAATTTTGCCGGATTCCAAATATAATAATCTGGTTGTTGCAAAATGTATTAATGTTGTTATGTGGGATGGCAAAAAAGAAGTTGCTGAAAACATTGTTTATGGGGCATTGGAAAAACTGAAAAAAGTTGCAAAAGACGGCGATGAATTGGCTGCATTTTTGGAAGCTGTGGATGCTTTGAAGCCATCAGTAGAAGTAAAGGGCCGTCGTGTTGGCGGTGCAACTTATCAGGTTCCTGTGGAAGTAAGACCGGAACGTCAACAGACATTGGCACTGCGTTGGTTGGTTATGTTTGCACGTAAACGTGGTGAACGTGCCATGGAAGACAGATTGTTTGGCGAATTGCGTGATGCTTTGAATGGTCAGGGCGGTGCGTTTAAAAAGAAAATTGATACGCATAAAATGGCCGAAGCGAATAAAGCGTTCGCACATTTCCGTTGGTAATTTTGCAAACAAACTTAGGCAACAGATAAAAAGGGGAAAAAATTTATGTCAGTCGGAAAAACAGCACCTTTGGATATGTACCGCAATATCGGTATTATGGCGCACATCGACGCAGGTAAAACAACAACGTCTGAACGTATTTTGTTCTATACCGGAAAGACATATAAGATTGGCGAAGTGCATGATGGTGGCGCCACTATGGACTGGATGGAACAGGAACAGGAACGTGGTATTACAATTACGTCTGCGGCAACAACTTGTTTCTGGCGCGATCACCGTATTAATTTGATTGATACGCCGGGGCACGTGGATTTTACTATGGAAGTGGAACGTTCGTTGCGTGTTCTGGACGGTGCGGTTGCTGTGTTTGAATCTGTGTCTGGGGTGCAGCCACAGACGGAAACTGTGTGGCGCCAGGCTGATCGTTACAATGTGCCGCGTATTTGCTTTATTAACAAAATGGATCGTATCGGTGGAAACTTTTTCCGTTGTGTTGATATGATTCGTGAACGTTTGGGGGCAAATCCGTTGGTGGTTAATTTCCCAATTGGTGCAGAATCTGATTTCCGCGGTGTTGTTGATGTTGTCGAAATGCGCGGCATCGTTTGGGAAGATGATTTGGGTAAAGAACCACATATTATTGACATTCCAGATGATTTGAAAGAAAAAGCCGAAGAATTACACAACAAGTTGATTGAAGAAGTTGTGACACTGGATGATGCCATTATGGAAGCATATATGGAAGGTAATAAGCCAGATGTTGCAACAATTAAAAAGTTAATCCGCAAGGGTACAATTGCACAGAACTTTAACCCTGTGTTGTGTGGTACTGCGTTTAAAAACAAGGGTGTTCAGCCGTTGTTGGATGCAATTGTTGATTATTTGCCAAGTCCGTTGGATATTCCTGCGATTAAGGGTACGGCAATGGACAAGACAACTGTTATCGAACGCCATGCTGATGCAAAAGAACCGTTCAGCGCGTTGGCGTTTAAGGTTGCAAATGACCCGTTTGTTGGAAACCTGATGTTCATTCGTATTTATTCCGGTAAGTTGACATCTGGGTCTTATATCTATAATTCGAATCGGGATAAACGTGAACGTGTTGGTCGTATGCTGTTGATGCATTCCAATCAACGCGAAGAAATAAAAGAAGCGTCCGCTGGTGATATTATCACATTGGTTGGTATGAAAGAAACTATTACTGGTGATACGCTGTGCGATGAAGCCAATCCGATTATTTTGGAAAATATTCACGTGCCAGATCCGGTGATGAGCATCGCGGTTGAACCCAAGACCAAGGCTGATATTGAAAAAATGTCGCTGGGGTTACAGGCGTTGGCCAAAGAAGATCCGTCGTTCCGTGTGTCTGTTGATGAAGAATCTGGCCAGACTATTTTAGCGGGTGTTGGTGAATTGCATCTGGAAATCTTGGTCGATCGTTTGTCGCGCGAATTCAAGGTTGATGTTAACGTGGGTGAACCGCGCATTGCGTACCGCGAAGCGTTTGGCAGACCTGTGACCGAAGAATATACACATAAAAAACAGTCTGGTGGTTCGGGTCAATACGCCCAGGTGAAAATTGAATTTGAACCGTTGGAACCAGGTACTGGTTATGAATTCGAAAACAAAATTGTTGGTGGTGCAATTCCAAAAGAATACATCCCCGGCGTTGAAAAAGGTTTGAAGATAGCGCAACAGACAGGTGTTTTGATTGGCTATCCCACTGTGGATTTCAAAGCGACATTGGTTGATGGTAAATACCATGAAGTCGATTCCAATGTGTTGTGCTTTGAAATTGCGGCGCGTGCGTGCTTCCGCGAAGCAATGAAAAAAGCAGCGCCAAAATTGTTGGAACCGATTATGAAATTGTCGGTTACAACACCAGAAGAGTACGTCGGTGATATTATCGGGGATTTGAACAGCCGTCGTGGTCAAATCAATGGTATCGAAACTCAATTCGGTAATCAGATGATTTCGGCGTTCGTTCCACTGGCGAATTTGTTCGGTTATGTCAAGACGTTGCGGTCTTTGTCACAGGGGCGTGCAAATCCATATATGGAATTGTCCCACTATGCCGAAGTGCCGAAAAATGTCGCAGACGAGGTTATAAAGAAACTGACAAAATAAAAATATAAAAAAAGATTGTGATTTTTGATTTCTGGTTTATGATTTGTTGTAATGAATCGGAAATCAGATTTCAGAAATCAAACTTAACAAAGCCCAAGGAGAAAAAACTATGGCAAAAGAAAAATATGTAAGAACCAAGCCACACGTCAATATTGGTACAATTGGTCACGTTGACCATGGTAAAACAACATTGACTGCTGCTATTGTTCACTACTATGGCGTCGGTGCTGATCAGGCCAAAGGCGTTGATCAAATCGATAATGCCCCAGAAGAACGCGCACGTGGTATTACAATTAACACAGCGCACGTTGAATATGAAACAGAACACCGCCATTATGCGCACGTTGACTGCCCGGGACACGCGGACTATGTTAAAAATATGATTACCGGTGCTGCCCAGATGGACGGTGCGATTTTGGTTGTGGCCGCGACTGATGGTCCTATGCCTCAGACACGTGAACACATTCTGTTGGCTCGTCAGGTGGGTATTCCAAAAATCGTTGTTTATCTGAACAAATGCGATTTGGCAAATGATCCTGAATTGTTGGAATTGGTCGAAATGGAAATTCGTGAACTGTTGTCTGCGAATGATTTCGACGGTGAAAATGTGCCAATCATCCGTGGTTCTGCTGTTTCCGCTTTGGAAGGCAAAAACGATGGTTTGGGCAAAGAATCCATTGATGCTTTGTTGAAAGCATGCGACGAATATATTCCATTGCCAGAACGTCCAGTTGATAAACCGTTCTTGATGCCAATCGAAGACGTGTTCTCGATTACTGGTCGTGGTACTGTGGTTACAGGTCGTATCGAAGCTGGTACTGTGAAAGTTGGCGATGAATGTGAAATCGTTGGTTTGCGTCCGACACAGAAAACAACTGTTACCGGTGTTGAAATGTTCCGCAAATTGTTGGATCAAGGTGAAGCCGGTGATAACGTTGGTTTGTTGTTGCGTGGAACCAAAAAAGAAGATGTGGAACGTGGCCAGATTATCTGCAAACCGGGTTCTATTACCCCGCATACAGATTTCGAAGCCGAAGTCTATATTCTGACAAAAGAAGAAGGTGGACGTCATACTGCGTTCTTTAGCAACTATCGTCCGCAGTTCTATTTCAGCACAACAGACGTGACTGGTACAATTACACTGCCGGCTGATAAAGAAATGGTTTTGCCGGGTGATAACGTTCGTATCACAGTGCAACTGATTGCACCTATTGCTATGGACGAAGGCCGTCGCTTTGCTATCCGTGAAGGCGGACGCACAGTTGGCGCAGGCGTTGTATCGAAGATCATCAAATAATAAACAAAATGTCGCGGGTCGGTGTAACTGGTTGAAACGCCAGTGATTACCGGCCCGGAATAACGATAAGGAAAACGAACAAATGGTACCAACATCTAAAATTCGCATCAAATTGACAGCGTTTGATCACAGGGTTTTAATGGAATCTGTGGACGAGATAGTCAAAACTGCAAAGCGCACAGGCGCAGATGTAGTAGGTCCCGTTCGCTTGCCGACATTGATTAAGAAATTTACTGTAAACCGTTCGCCTCACGTTAATAAAAAATCACGCGAACAATTCGAAATTCGTAATCACAAAGCGGTTGTTGATATTGTGAATCCAACCCCTCAGACAGTAGATGCATTGATGAAGTTGGATTTGGCGTCCGGTGTTGATGTAAAAATTAAATTGTAAAAAGGTAAGTGTTTGTGTTGGATGGGCGTAAAAATGGTGTGTACTTCTGTCCAACCTACTGACAAATAAAGGCAAATAAAATGAAACGTAGCGGTTTAATTACAACAAAAATAGGTATGACACGTTTGTATGACGACGGTGGCGTGGCTCATCCAGTGACTGTTTTGTCCGTCGGTGATTGCACGGTTATTGGCAATCGTACAATGGAAAAAAATGGTTATGTCGCAAATGTGTTGGGTATGCGCGAAGCCAAGGCTAAGCACGTCGCAAAACCACAGGCTGTGGCAGCAGAAAAAGCAGGCGTAAAGCCATATCGCAAGGTTGTTGAATTTCGTGTGTCTGATGATTGCGTGATCCCAATGGGTACACAATTGTCGGCAGCGCATTTTATTGCCGGGCAATTTGTTGATGTCCAGGCGACCAGCAAAGGTAAAGGATTCCAGGGGGCTATGAAACGCCATAACTTTGGTGGTAAAGAAGCTTCCCATGGTGTGTTAAAAGCTCATCGTTCCATCGGTGGTACAGGTATGCGTGAATGGCCAGGTCGTGTGTTGAAAGGTAAAAAAATGGCTGGTCAGATGGGTAACGAAACTGTGACTGTGCAAAATTTGAAAGTGTTCGGCATTGACGAAGTGGAAAATCTTATCTTTGTCGAAGGTGCAGTCCCGGGCGCAAACGGCACATTTGTGTTGGTCAGCGACGCGGTGAAAAAAGAACAGAAAGATTTGCCGGTTCCGACAAACGCAAAACCAGCAGCAGAAGAAGTTGCCGTCGCCACAGATACAGGCGAGCAGCCAGCAGAAACCGAAACAGAACCTGTTGCGGAATAATAATAACAGGGGCAACAGATTAAAGTAAGGTGGAAAAAATGCAAGTTGATGTTATAAATTTTGATGGTAAAGCGGTCGGCAAAGTTGAATTGGCAGACCAGATTTTTGGGTTGGATGCACGGGCGGATATTTTGCATCGTGTTGTTACATGGCAACGTGCCAAGGCGCGTGCAGGTACTCATGCGGTGAAAACTGTTTCCGATGTAGCCGGAAGTGGTAAAAAAGCATTCAAACAGAAAAAAACTGGTAATGCACGTCAGGGTGAAAGATACAATGTTCACATGCGTGGCGGTGGTGTTGTTCATGGCCCAGTTGTTCGCGATCATTCAATTGATTTGCCGAAAAAAATCCGTGCTTTGGGTTTGAAAATGGCTTTGTCATCCAAAGCAAAAGAAGGCAATCTGATTGTGATTGATTCTGAAAAAGTATCTGCTGCGAAAACAGGCGCGTTGGCCAAGCAGTTGAAAAAACTGAATTTGGATTCGGCGTTGTTTGTTGGTGGCGATGCGTTGGATGCGAATTTCAAAAAATCTGCTGCAAACATTCCAAATGTTGATGCTTTGCCAACAATTGGTTTGAATGTGTTGGATATTTTGAATCATGACAAGTTGGTTTTGACTGCGGACGCGGTCAAGGCGGTGGAAGCGCGCTTGGCATAATTATTATTGTCACAGTGCAATACGAAAAGGTATAACAAAATGGCAGAAAAGAAAGTTACATCAGAGAAAAAAATCGTGCGCACCGCTGGTATTTATGATATACTGCGTCGCCCTATAATCTCGGAAAAGTCAGCAAAACTGTCTGAAAGCAATGGCGTTGCATTCGAAGTTGCTGCAAATGCAACAAAAGAAGATGTCGCACGTGCCATCCAGGCTATTTACAATGTGAAACCAGTCAAGGTGAATATTGTTGTGGTTAAAGGGAAAGAAAAATCTTTCCGTGGACGTGGCGCGGGCACACAACGTACTGTTAAAAAAGCATATGTGTCTTTGCCAGCCGATGCAAAGTTGGATTTGGCAATAAACGCACAATAATAAACGTACCAGGGCAGAGAACCCAAATAAAAGGATGTTAGTGTCCTGGGATTAAACAAAGGTAAGAATAAAATGGCATTAAAACATTACAAGCCAACAACACCGGGTAATCGTGGATTGACCCAGATTGACCGCAGCGAATTGCATCGCGGCGCCCCGGAAAAGGCTTTGACTGTTGGATTGAAATCCAAAGGTGGGCGTAATAATTTTGGGCACGTCACTGTTATGCATCAGGGTGGCGGGCACAAACGTAAATACCGTTTGATTGATTTCGCACGCAAGAAAAAGGGTGTTCCAGCGACGGTTGTGCGTTTGGAATATGATCCGAATCGTACTGCGTTCATTGCGTTGATTGAATATACTGATGGTGCACGTTCTTATATTTTGGCACCACGTGATTTGAAGGCTGGTGATGTTGTTATTTCCGGTGATCGCGAAGATATCAAGCCGGGTAATGCGATGCCTTTGAAAAATATGCCAATCGGTACAATTGTGCATAACGTCGAGTTGAAACCGGGTGCTGGTGGCCAGTTGGCGCGCAGTGCTGGTTGTTATGCTCAATTAATGGGTAAAGATGGTGTCTATGCCCAGATTAAAATGAACAGCGGTGAATTGCGCAAAGTTCATTCCGATTGTATGGCAACTGTTGGCAGTGTTTCTAATCCTGACCAACGTAATGTTAACTTGGGCAAGGCTGGCCGTGCGCGTTGGTTGGGCATTCGTCCGTCCGTTCGTGGTATGGCACAGAACCCGGTTGATCACCCGATGGGTGGTGGTAATGGTCATTCCAAGGGCCACGAACCAGTATCACGTACAGGTATTCCGGCCAAGGGATATCGTACCCGTAGCAATAAACGTACTGCTAAGATGATTATCCGCAGCAGACATTTGGCAAAGAAAAAATAATATAAAAAAACGGAGTAATTGATGTCTCGTTCAGTATGGAAAGGGCCTTATGTTCATCCGTCCGTCTTGAAAAAAGTTGCGGCGGCAAATGAAAAAAATGATCACAAGCCGATTAAGACCTGGTCGCGCAGCAGCACTATTGTGCCGCCGATGGTTGGTTTGACGTTCGAAGTTCACAATGGTAATAAATTTATTCCTGTGTCGGTCGTAGAAGATATGATTGGGCATAAGTTGGGTGAATTTGCGCCAACTCGTACGTTCAAGGGCCATGCAGCAAATAAAAAAGCAGCGGCTGCCAAGAAATAATAAAGGGTGACAGTTATGACAACGACAAGATATGGAATTAAAGATAATCAAGTGCGTGCGTTTAATAAATTGATCCGCGTCAGCCACCAGAAATTAAATCTGGTTTGCGATTTGGTTCGTGGGTTGCCGGTTGAACGTGCAATTGATGTCTTGAAATTTTCGAAAAAGCGCGTGTCTGGTGAAGTGTTGAAAACATTGTTATCGGCCATCGCAAATGCAGAACATAACAAGAATCTGCCGGTGGAAACTTTGTACGTCAAAGAAATTTGGTGTGGCAAAGCGTTAACAATGAAACGTATTTTCCCAGGACCACGTGGAAGTGCACGTCCGATTTTGAAACCATTTTCAAATCTGACAATTGTTTTGGAATCTGGGGTTGCGCCAACAAAAAAGAAGGCTGCGCCAAAGGCAGAAAAAACAACAAAAAAGGCAAAGTAATAAACGTGGCAAGTGGTATGGATGGAAATCCTGAATAAAGATAGCCTGTCTTCAAGAACACTTGCCATAAAAATATAAGGAAAATAAAAAATGGGACAGAAAGTATCGCCGATTTCATTGCGCGAATTCATTAATAAAGTAACTGATTCCCGCTGGATTGCGGGCAAGCGTGACTATGCGAATTTGTTGGCCGAAGATATCAAAATTCGCAAGTTCATTGAACGTAAATTGAAAAAAGCTGGTTTGGCCAAGGTTGTTATTGAACGCTTTGCCAAAAAGGTTGTGGTGACAATCCACACATCGCGCCCGGGTATGATTATTGGTAAAAATGGTGCTGATATCGAAGCCTTGCGCAATGATATTAAAAAATTGGTTAAAAACGATCAAGTTGTCGTTAATATTTACGAAGTGCGTCGTCCTGATTTGAATGCTCAATTGGTTGCGCAAAATATCGCACAACAAATCGAAGGCCGTGTTTCGTTTAAACGTGCAATGAAAAAAGCCGTTCAAAATGCTGTGAAAGCGGGTGCCCAGGGTATTAAAGTTATGTGTTCAGGGCGTCTGAATGGTGCTGAAATTGCCCGCAGCGAACAAATTCGCGAGGGTCGTATTCCATTGCATACATTGCGTGCTGATATTGATTATGCATCAATTCAGGCGAAAACAACTTATGGCGTTATCGGTGTAAAGGTTTGGATTTATACTGGGGATGTCGTAAATAAAGAAAAGCTGGCATCTGAAATGGCTCGTCCTGCTGAATATGCCGGCAGCAGTGAAAAGAAAAGCAGATAATTTTTGATGGCATCTATATGGTGTCGAGGACGCAAAAGTTATATGACGAAATTAAAAGGTTGTTATTATGTTAATGCCAAATAAAACAAAATTTCGCAAACAGCACAAAGGCCGTATTCACGGCGTTGCCAAAGGTGGCAGTGAATTGGCGTTTGGGTCGTTTGGCCTGAAAGCGATGACCCCGGAACGCGTGACTGCACGTCAAATCGAAGCTGCACGTCGTGCGATTACACGTCACATGCGCCGTATGGGTAAATTGTGGATTCGTGTGTTTCCGGATGTGCCTGTTACTAAGAAACCAGCCGAAGTCCGTATGGGTAAAGGTAAGGGCGCGGTTGAATACTGGATTTGCCGTGTTAAACCGGGACGTATCTTGTTTGAACTGGATGGTGTAAAACCAGAAGTTGCATACGAAGCGTTTGCGTTGGCTGCGGCAAAATTGCCGGTTAAAACCAAAGTTGTTGAACGCAAAGTTAATTAATTGCAATAACAGGATAAAAGGCTGAAAAAATGGCAGAAAAGAAAGTTGAAAAAGAATCTTTGACAGCAGAAGCTTTGCAAAGCAAATTGGAAAATCTGAAAAAAGATCAGATGGAACAGCGCTTTCAGCATGCTGCGGGTCAGATGACTAAAACGCATGTTATGCGTCAGACTCGTCGTGAAATTGCACGCGTTAAAACTGCAATTAATGCGGCGAAAAAATAATGGTAAAATTGCCGATTTTTGTTGAGATTTCTAAAATTTTAGTTATCATATTGCGAAATCGGGTAAAAAAGGTGGCATTTGTACAGGTGTATGAATGCAATAAATGATAAGGGACAAAAGTTATGCCAAGACGTATACTGCAAGGAACTGTTAAAAGTACGGCAAATGACAAAACTGTTGTGGTGGAAGTGGAACGTCGTTTCCGCCATCCGCTGTATGGCAAGTTCGTGAAGCAGAATAAAAAGTACAAAGCGCACGATGAAAACAACGAATATAAAGTTGGTGACATTGTCGCAATCGAAGAACATCGTCCAATTTCCAAGACTAAAACTTGGATCGTAAAGGGACGCGTTGGCGTTTCCAAAGACGAAGCAGTGGACGTTGCCGAGTAAATCACAAGTGGGTTCTTTGAGGTCGCAAGGCAGTCGGAACCCGAAACAAAGCAGTGGGGGATTGCCCCGCTTGCAGGATAAAGGTGAAGTGTTATGATACAAAACGAAACAGTTATGACAGTGGCCGACAATTCTGGTGCACGTAAAGCTATGTGCATCAAAGTGTTGGGCGGTTCACATCGTCGCTATGCGACGGTTGGTGACAAAATCGTTGTTGCCATCAAAGAGGCTATCCCACGTGGTAAAGTACAAAAAGGTACTGTGCAACGTGCAATTATCGTGCGTACTAAGTTTCCGGTAAAACGTCCGGATGGTTCGATAATTCGGTTTGATGACAATGCGGTGGTGTTGATCAATAAAAATAATTTTGAACCGATTGGTACACGTATTTTTGGGCCGATTGCGCGTGAAGTGCGCCGTAAATACGATGTTCAGAAAATTGTGTCTTTGGCACCCGAAGTTATTTAATACCGGGCAATGCAATAACATAAGGGTTATAAAATGAAAATTAAAAAAGGCGATGAAGTCATAGTTATTTCGGGAAAGTACAAGGGCGTCAAAGGCAAAGTGTTGGAAGCACGGCCGTCTGAATCCCGTGTCGTTGTCGAAGGTGTTAACCGTCATAAATGGCATGTGAAACCAACTCAGGAACAGCCGGGGCATATCGTTGATCGCGAGGCACCCATCCATGTTTCTAATGTTGCGTTGGTGGATCCTAAGACCAAAAAAGCTACACGTGTTGGTTACAAGGTTGATGGCGATAAAAAAGTTCGCATTGCAAAAAAATCTGGTGCGGAATTGTAATAACTGGTTCCCGCTGTTACGGGAATAAAACGTTAAGGAATAAAAAATGCAAAGCAGATTGCGTGAAATTTATGAAAAAGAAATTGTTCCTGAATTGATTAAAGAATTCGGGTACAAAAATGCGTTGGAAGTACCAAAACTGGATAAAATTGTTTTGAATATGGGCGTTGGCGAAGCTGTCGCAGACAAAAAGAAATTGGATTCGGCAGCCGCAGATTTAACGGCAATTGCCGCCCAGAAATCTGTGATTACGCATGCAAAGAAATCTATTGCTACGTATCGTTTGCGCGAAGGTCAGCCCATTGGATGCAAAGTAACCCTGCGCGGAAAAAGAATGTATGATTTCTTGGATAAATTAATTACTGTGGCGTTGCCGCGTGTAAAGGATTTTCGTGGGTTGTCTAAATCCAAATTTGATGGTCGTGGAAACTATGCTTTTGGTATCAAAGAACATTTGATTTTCCCGGAAATTTCCGTTGATAAAATTGACGCAATCCGTGGCATGGATATCGTTATTGCAACAACGGCAAAAACAGATGACGAAGCGCGTGCATTGCTGACTAAAATCGGTTTGCCGCTGGTTCTGAAATAATAAAAGGTATATAATATGGCTAAATTAGCGTTGATAAATAAACAAAAAAAACGTGAAAAAATGGTCGCCCAGTACGCCAAAAAGCATGATGCAATCAAGGCGAAAATGTCTGTGAATGCCACGCCAGATGAACGTATGGAAGCGATGAAGAAATTGGCAAAGTTGCCACGTAATGCGAATCGGACTCGTTTGCATAACCGTTGTTCTGTGACAGGACGTGCACGTGGGTATTCGCGTTTGTTCGGCTTGTGCCGTCAACAGGTACGTACTATGGCGTCCGAAGGTAAATTGCCGGGCGTACGCAAGTCCAGTTGGTAATTTTGCAATTTTAACCCCAGTTGTGGACAATGCAGCTGGGTTCCGCGGGGAAACCCAACGAGTAACAAGGAGTAACAAAAGATGTCATTATCACACCCAATCGGAGATATGCTGACCCGTATTCGTAATGGTCAGAATGCCGGTAAAGAATTTGTAACTGTCCCGAACAGCAAACTGCGCGCCGCGGTTTTGGCTGTGTTAAAGGATGAAGGCTTTATTACTGATTTCCGCAAAGAACAAATTGACGAACATCGTGCAAATTTGGTTGTTGAACTGAAATATGTCGGTGGAAATGGTGCAATCCAGGAAATTACAGTCGTTTCAAAACCTGGCCGTCGTGTTTATGCCAGCAGCGCCAAGATGCCGCGTGTTTTGAATGGGTTGGGTATAGCAATTGTATCCACGCCAAATGGTGTTATGACTGATCACAAGGCGCGTCTGATGAATGTCGGCGGCGAAGTGTTGTGCAAGGTTATTTAATTACAGATAAGGATTGAATTATGTCTCGTGCAGGAAAACATCCAGTTAAATTGAAAGAGGGCGTGTCGGCGGCAATTGCGGGCGATGTGCTGACTGTCAAAGGGCCAAAAGGCGAATTGACTGTTGCTTTGGATACAAAACATGCTGGTTTGGTCGATGTTGTTGTTGAAGCAGACCAGGTGGTTGTTACACCAAAAGATGCAGAAGATAAAACTTCACGTGCTATGTGGGGAACAATGACCCGCAATGTTCGTGCGGCTGTTGATGGGGTGACCGATGGTTTTACCAAAGAAATGTATATGAAGGGCGTTGGTTATAAAGCGTCTGTAAGTGGTAATAAATTGGTTTTGGTTGCTGGTTATTCACATGATGTTATCATGGAAATCCCAAATGGTTTGTCTGTGAAAATTGGCGAAACACCAACAGAATTTGCCATCAGTGGTATCGATAAATGCCTGGTTGGGCAGTTTGCGGATAAAATTCACAAAGTACGCAAACCTGATCCGTACAAGGGTAAAGGCATTTTCTATAAGGGTGAAAGAGTTCGCCGCAAAGAAGGCAAGAAGAAATAATAACAAGTGTTGATTTCCGCTGTTACGGAAATCGGGTAAAAAAGGAAACAAAATGTTGAAACATTTGTCATCAGAAGAAAGACGCACATTGGCAAATCGCAGTGCGTTGAAAAGAAAAAATCCGGGTAAAATACGTTTGTCGGTTTTCCGTTCTGGCCGTCATATTGAAATTCAGGCCATCGATGATGTGCATGGACGTACTGTTTGTGCCGCGTCATCAAAAGAAAAAGATTTCAAAGGTAAAGGTTGGAATGTTGCCGGCGCGGAATTAGTTGGTAAAAATTTTGCTGAACGTGCCGTGGCGGCTGGTATTGCTGATAATTGCTATTTCGACCGTGGCGGTTACCGTTATCATGGCAGAATCAAAGCACTGTGCGAAGCAATCCGTGCAGGTGGAATCAGAATTTAATCGGTAAGATACGGAGTTTATTATGGCACGTTTTGATGATAAAAAATTACAAACGGATAATTTGGTAGACAAATTAGTTTCTATCAATCGCGTTTCAAAGACTGTGAAAGGCGGTCGTAACATGTCTTTTGCGGCATTGGTTGTCGTTGGGGACAAAGCGGGGCGCGTTGGTTTCGGCAAAGGTAAAGCGTTGGAAGTGCAATCTGCTGTGCAGAAAGCAACCAAAGCCGCAAAGGCAAAAATGATTCGTGTGCCGTTGAAAGAAGGTCGCACATTGCATCATGATATTTCTGCTAAGTATGGCGCAAGTAAATTGGTTGTGCGCAGTGCTGTGCCTGGTACAGGGATTATTGCAGGTGGTGCGTTGCGTGCTGTGTTTGAATGCTTGGGGGTTCAGGACGTTGTTGTTAAATCCCAGGGTTCGAACAATCCTAATAACATGATTCGTGCCGCATTTTTGGCGTTCGAAAAAATGAATTCGCCGAAAACTGTGGCTGCGCGTCGCGGTAAAACAGTTGCTGAAATTATCGCTGGGCGTGACGGCAAGAAAATTGAAAATAACGAACCTGCGGAAGAAAAATAATTCGGACCCGCCAAATAAAAACGGAGAATAAATATGGCTAAGATCGTTGTAAAACAAGTTAAAAGTATTATTGGCCGTCCGACCGCACAGCGTAAAATTATTGCTGCGTTGGGGTTGGGCCGTATCAGCAAAACACACGAAGTGGAAGATACACCAGCCGTGCGTGGGATGATTGCCAAAGTTTCACATTTGGTTGAAATTGTGGAAAAATAAATTTGTTAAACCGAGTACGCCAACGGCGTGCGTTACAGAATTGCAACAGCAATTCGCAGGATAAAAGGAAAAATAAAATGAAATTAAATGCGTTGATGGATAATTATGGCGCACGCAGCAATGCTAAACGCGTTGGGCGTGGAATGGGATCTGGTATGGGCAAAACCGCGGGGCGTGGTAACAAAGGTCAAAAGGCTCGCAGTGGTTCACGTAAACAGGCGACTTTCCAAGGTGGTCAGATGCCTATTTTGCGTCGTTTCCCGAAATTTGGCTTTAATAATCCGTTTGCCAAAGAATATGTGACAATTAATTTGGGCGATATTGAAAAATTTATTGCTTCTGGTAAAATAGATGCCAAGGCGCCAATCACAATTGATTCTTTGGTTGCGGCAAAAATTATCAATCGTACAAAAGACGGATTGAAAATTTTGGCCAAAGGTGAAATAAAAACGTCTGTAAATATTGTTGCTGATAAATGGTCCAAAGCGGCCCAGGCGGCAATAGAGAAAGTCGGTGGCACCATTAAAAATAAATAATCTACACGTTTGCACCCAATCTTTTGGGTGCAGACATAATTAATAAAGTTCGTTCGCATGAAATTTTTGAGAGAATTTTTTGGAAGTATGTCCGATTTGCAAAAACGCATATTGTTTACTATCGGTGCGTTGGTTGTTTATCGAATTGGGGCGTTTATTCCATTACCGGGGGTGAATGTAGAGGCCGTTAAGTCATTCTTTAATGCCGGTGGCGGTGGTTTAATGGATATGTTTAATATGTTCGCTGGTGGGTCGTGGGAACGTATGTCTGTGTTGGCATTGAACATTTTCCCGTATATTTCTGCGTCCATCGTGTTGCAATTATTAACTGCCACAAGTAAATCTTTGGGCGAGTTGCGTAAAGAGGGCGAATCCGGACGTATAAAAATTAATCAATATACTCGCTATTTGGCGGTGGTTTTGGCTGTTGTTCAGGGATGGGCCATTATTCGTTGGTTGGAAGGTATGGCGCCTGCGAATGGTGTACCAGTAGTGGTAAATCCGGGATTGCCGTTCGAATTGTCGGCAATTATCGCGTTGGTTGGCGGAACTGTGTTTGTGATGTGGCTGGCCGAGCAGATTACCGCGCGTGGTATTGGCCAGGGGGCGTCTTTGTTGATTTTTGCGGGTATCATCGCAGAAGTGCCGGGCGGAATTGGGAATTTGTATAACTTGGTAGTTGCAGGCACGGTTTCGCCGGCTCAGCTTGCGCTGGTGGTGACATTCGTTGTCGGCATAATTGCATTAATTGCGTTCTTTGAACAGGCGCAGCGCCGTATTCAAATTCTGTATCCGCGCCAGGTTATGGCGAATGGGGTTATGAATACGAACGCGTCTTATTTGCCGATAAAGGTAAATATGTCCGGCGTTATGGGGCCTGTGTTTGCTGCAAGTATCATGATGTTGCCGGCGTTTATTCAGCAATTTGTGAAAAGTGAAAATCCAATTATGCAATCCATTATGGGATTCTTTACGTATGGTTCGTGGTATTATATTATCACGTATACTGTGTTGATCGCGTTCTTTGCGTATTTCCAGACGGCGGTTATATTCAATTCAGAAGATACGGCCAATAACTTGAAAAACGCAGGCGGTTATATCCCTGGTGTTCGTCCGGGCGATCAAACTATGCACTATTTGGATTCAGTTGTTTCGCGTACCACGGCGATTGGTGTTTTGTACCTGATTGCGGTGTGCGTGTTGCCGATTATTTTGGAACAGCATGCCGGTATGCCGGTTGTTATCGGCGGAACAAGTGTGTTAATCGTTGCGGGTGTTGTCTTGGATACTATGAACCAAGTTCAATCGTACTTGGTTGCCAAACAATACAGCAGCGTTATTAAAAAAGCACAGAAAAAAGGCCGTTTTCGTTAGGAAGCAGGTCTAATAAAAATTTGACTTTTGCGGCGTTTTTTATAAAATAATGCGGCAAAATAAAATACGTTTCGTGTTTGGGTTCAAGTGCGGAACGTTCGTAATCGGTGTGGAAACGCATCGCAGTAAATAAAAAGGAAAATGAAAAATGGCACGTATAGCAGGTGTTAACATTCCAACAGAAAAACGCATCGAAATTGCGTTGCAGTACATTCATGGTATTGGCCCGGCTAAGTCTGCACAAATTTGCAAGGCTTTGAAATTAAAAGACGGGTTGCGCGCCAAGGATTTGACTGACGAGGAAGTTGTTAAAATTTCAAAATATATTGAAGAAAACTTCAAAGTAGAAGGTGATGTTCGTCGCGAAGTTGCAATGAATATTAAACGTTTACAGGATTTGAAAACGTATCGCGGCATTCGTCATCGTAATCGTTTGCCGGTTCGCGGCCAACGTACCCAAACAAATGCCCGTACACGCAAGGGCAAACGCGTTGTGGTTGCTGGTTCCGCAGTCAAGGGTAAATAATTATAAACAGGTAGAGATTAACACGATAGTTAATTGAAGACATCTAAGAAAGGTAAAAAATAATGGCAGTAACAAAAGCTAAGAAAAAAGTCGTTAAAAAAGTATCACACGGCATTGCGCACGTGGTCGCGACAAATAACAATACACGTATTACAATCACTGATCAGTCGGGGGCTGTGTTGACATGGGCCACCGCTGGGGCAAATAACTTTAAAGGTGCAAAGAAATCAACACCGTATGCTGCAACAGTTGTTGCCGATGCTGTTGGTAAAAAAGTTGCTGAAATGGGCATGAAAACAGTCGATGTTTTGATGCGTGGTATTGGTCAGGGTCGTGAATCTGCTGTCCGCGGTTTGGCGAATGCTGGTTTAATTGTCCAGTCCATTACTGACACGACACGTATTCCGCATAATGGTTGTCGTCCAAAGAAAGTGCGCCGCGTCTAAAATTAAATATAATGGCACATATATCCGCAAACGGGATTGCTCATGTACGTTTTGTACACTACGCAATCCCGTTTACGTATCTCTGCACCATTCTATTTAATTTTCAAATCGGTAATAATTTTGATGTTAAAATAAAAAATCCGCAAATGCGGATTTTGTATT
>JADINE010000035.1 GCA_017694175.1 Candidatus Enterousia excrementavium
TTCCTATACCGCTTATCGGTGTGCTTACCCCGTTTGTTGTACACGTAGAAGCCCAATCGGTATAACCTGTATATAATGATTGATTTGACGTACTACACGTCGTGCTGCTGTTTAATGCGACGCATTTCGTCACGGCGTGGGCGCCGGTGGTGGTTATGGCGCATAGCATTGCGCCGGCGATTAAAAACAGTTTCGAAATTTTCATTACTCTGACTCCCCCTGTATGTCCCCATCGATTCGTGTTGGGGGCCAATCCCCGCAGAATCCAAAGGAACGTTTAGATCCGGCATTGTTTTAGTTGACACAAGCCCAGAAATTCCACTATAATGTCCACATAGAAATGCAGAAAATAGACGTTCCTTTATTTTCGGCATCTTTTTTTGCATTTTTCGGAAGATTTCCGCGCCACAGCGCGCGATTTTATTACCGTTGCGGAATAAAGTTCCCCTCTGCGGAGGCATTATTAACACTCTGTATTCCAATAAAAAACGGGGCGGTGCCCCGTTTTTTATTCCATGCTTACGCTTATGATATCGCCATATTGGCCAACTTCCTGGGTGCCGATATAGCATTTGAGGTGGTTACCAACCTCGTTCATGAATTCATCATATGCAGCCTGTTCAGCAGCACTAAGGTTAGCCGCCTGGATATCACGCGTTGCCTTGTTCACCAGGAATCCACCGGCAGCCGCCGTCACAACACCGCCAACCAGTGCCCCGCCATTGCGTTGCCACCAGGTTATATCTTTTGTTCCATCGGCGGCATCACATTCGGCATCCAATGTAGTCAATGCAGTGCCGGCCGTGGTGCGCAAAGTTGATATGTTTTTGTCGGCTTCTTCATATTGTGGCTTCAAATTATCCTTTTCTGTACCACTGGACATTGATGTATATCTGTCTATAAGATTTTGCGCTTCGGCCCATTCGTCCACGGCATTCTGTGCGTTTGACACCACACTGCCCGCAACCCCCAGGCGCCTTGCATAGGTTGCAGCCAGCGACATGCTGTTTTGCGCCGATGCTGTATCATTCTGTCTTACATACCCTTGTGTGTTCGATATGTGCTGTACGGCCAGATTCTTGACAGTATCGCTGTCTTCGCTTTTGCCGTTCAGCCCGCCCAAAATGTCGCCTTGCTGGATGCCACGCCCCAGATATACACCACCCAGGCCGCCGCCCAATGTGCCAAGCACTGTTGTCCAAAATTCTGTTCTGCCCTGGCGATCACGCATGGCTTTGGTTTCTGCGTTTACAGCGTTTTCCGCCAAAGTTTCGATTTCATCGTTGGGTATCCAACTGCCGCAGGTGAATGCATCGCCAACCGCAAAATATGCCGTTGTCCAACTTGCATTTTTCATCAGTTCCTGGATATCTGGATCGTCGGAACGAATGTCAACCTTGACCCCACAGAACGAACCGTATAAATCGTTACTGGGGGTAAAATCATTACGTGACAAGCCATTCACAGCATAATCACTTGGAACATTTTTGTTACGTAATTTCACCCACATATAGGTTGCACCAGTATCACCAGATGCCATGATGCCGCCACTGTTTGCAGCCATGCACATCCCTTGTTCCTCGGTTAATTTACGATTGTAAATTGCCTGGGCTTCTTTTTCCAAATCATATATCAGGCTGCTGAACAATGTTTCTGCGGCCAAGTTTTGTGCATATGTGTTATATTCGATGTATATCGGTTCATCATATACCACGCCACCTGCACCCGTTGTGTTGCATACACCCTGGGTTCCGTTATCGGCACGGCACAAAGCATTGCCATCAAAATCAGTTGCCTGAACCTTGTCCGATGTAATTGTGTTTAAAGTAACAGACGAACCAGCGTCAATCCAACCCTGGCGAACACTGGATGTGCCAGCACCCCAAGATGAAGTGGCATTATTCGCAATCTTTAATTTATTTTGTTCGATTGCCAAGTGTTCCTGGCATACATCAGCGTTTTTAACTGTATCCAAGCACAAGCCTAACACGATTGTGTAATCCAAAACGCCGCTTACTTTATTCATGCTGTTATCATAAGAGGCCGTGCCGGTATTTGTTAATGAAGAATAAACATCCGTACGGTTACGATAGCAACTTGAAAAATCGTCGCCGCACATAGAACGCACGCAACTTGTCGCGACGTTTTCGCATTGGGTACGCATTTGGGCAATTGCAGCATCGCTGTAACTTGTTGCCAAAGCGGCATTCAACGACGCAATTACACCAATTGGGTCGCCACTGCTGGAACTGTATTCCGGGAACAGTGTATCAAACGCGTTGTTATTTATGTATGTGTACGTATAACCGCCAACATCGTTTGGATTTGCCGCCGCGTATTTGCAATACGGGTCTGTATTCACGATGTCCTGGCACCCTGTTTTGATTTCGGCGTGCGAAACCTCGTTATTAATGGTTTTATCCACAGCACCGAACACCTGGGAATAACATGCAGCACCAGAACCGCCACCGCACACGCGCATTGCGCACGAAGAAATTGTTTGTGCACACTTTTCTTTGGCGTCTGTGTCAAATTCCTGGATTAATTCAGTTATGCGCGATTTCATCGAAGCGTTCATACGCGATGAATATGCTTCGGCAAAAACATCTTCTTGGTTATCAGCGTCGCTTAACTGCGATGCAGTTGGCATTACACCATTACCCAAAAATGTTGCATAGCAATATTTATTCGCACCAATCGTATCCAAACAAGAGTTTTTAATATATGATTGCACCGCGGAATTTGAATTCGTGTCCACAGTGATTTCTGTTGTTGTTACATCAACCGCCGAACCTGAATTAATCGCATCAACCAGGTTGATTGTGCTTACGGTTGCATCTTCGTAACATTTATACGGATTCTGGGCGCAGGCGTTCAAGATACACTGATCTGCAACTTTGTAACAAGTAGACACCGCATTAACCGCCGCCAAAGCCGCCCCTTCGGTAATCATGACACCAACACGACTGTCAGCAGCAGGATTCACCGCGGTATTTGTGGAACCAAACAGTTCTATTTTCCCATCAGACTGGCAACGCGCCAGTGTGGATTCACAAAATACTTTCTGTTTTCTGAATTCGGTATTCGTTGTGCACAGCTCGAAATCCATACCGCAAACATTGTCGCGCTGCAAACATGTTGTATAACGGCGCACACAATCAGACGTGTCGTACATATTATTGATTGCCGCACCCGCAATCATTTGCCCCAAAACACTGCCATCTGTGGGGTATACATAATCTGTGATTTCGTCGTATGAATTTCTGGATGCAACGTTCGACAACGCAGTCGTACTGGATGTTCCGAACAGTGCGTTAACGCCCGACGCAGAACATTGGGCCAGCGTGCTTAAACATTTTGGCATTTGACCGTGGAACAAAACATCCGTTGTGCATTCTTCGAAATTAGGGCCACAAACGTCCGCACCCTGCAAGCATGATGTATAAGCATCGATGCATTCGGCATTATTCAACAGGTTTGATGTTGAACCACTTACCGTGCCGGACGAGGTCAAATATGCCGTCATTGTTGGCAACCGACGAGATGCAGTCATCGCAGCGTTCGTTACACTTGGGCGTGCGGTTAACGCATATGCCGCAGGAATAACGCTGCAAACCGCCAGGAATCCAATCGTTTTTTTAAGAAAGTTCATTCGACTCACTCCATACTTATTAAGTAAGTATAACATAAAATCGAATTCTGACAAAGGAAAAATACAGTATTTATAGATTTATTTTATCTGTTTTATCCAATATTATCCAATATGGATTTTAATTCCATCATGTCGGGTGGCATGTGCGCCTTGAAATGCATTTTTTCACCAGTTACAGGATGGGTGAAGTCCAAAATTTCTGCGTGCAACATTTGCCCGCGGTGTGTTTTTAAAAATTCCAATAAATCCGCATCACGAACCGATGCCAGTTTGGTTGATGCACGGCCATATACAGGATCGCATAAAACAGGAAAACCGTGCGCCGATAAATGAACACGAATTTGATGGGTGCGCCCGGTCATAAGTGTGCAACGAAACGCAGATACACCCGCATGCGGCCATACATCCGACACATTTACAATCGTATGCGCGGGTTTACCGCCAGATTTAACCATGCTCATTTTTTGGCGATTGCGTGATGAACGCGCTATGTTGCCTGTAATATCCGCCCCATCCCAATTCGGCACACCCCACACAAACGCAACGTATTTACGCGTTAAATCGTGCGCAGAAAAAATTTTAACCAAACCACGAAATGCAGCATCTGATTTGGCAAACACCATAACCCCGCTGGTGTCCCTGTCCAAACGATGAACCACCCCGGGGCGTACATCACCCCCAAGCGCTGACAAATTCGTGTGCGACAATATGTTTTGCACAAGTGTGCCCGTAGCATTCCCAGCCGACGGATACATTACCACGCCGCGCGGTTTGTTTATTACGATAATATCATCATCCTCGAATAAAATATCCAAATCAAAATCTGATGCAATATTGGCCGATGCAACAAAAGTTTTACGTTCCGGAATTGTCACCACGATATTATCGCCCACACGCAGGCGCGCAGAAAATTTAGCCGATGCATCATTTATGCGCACATCAAAATGCTGGATTTCACTGCGGGAAAATTCAGGCATTTGCAAAACAAGAAACTTATCCAGGCGAATGCCTGCATCGGTATCAGATACAACAAAATTCCGTGTTTCTGCCATTACTTGTATTCTTCCCAATCAGGGCCCTTTTCACAATCACCCAAATCAATCGTTAATTCGCGCCCAGATGATTCCACAGGGCATATTAAAACGCCTGTGCTTTGCGCCTGATCCGCGTCACGTGTGGCATTACGCCATGTAAATTTTATTTCTGTGGGCGCATATAAACA
Organism: Candidatus Enterousia excrementavium; assembly: GCA_017694175.1. GTDB lineage: Bacteria > Pseudomonadota > Alphaproteobacteria > Rs-D84 > Rs-D84 > Enterousia > Enterousia excrementavium. The sequence continues at coordinate 4,875 of JADINE010000035.1, forward strand.
CGCCAAACGCAGTTCGCCATCGTGTTTATTATTCGGACCAATCCACACACGCACCCCTTCGCCCAAACCATAGCACGGAAATCCATCCAGGTAATACAATACCAATCCACGCCCCACAAGATTCGATGACGGAATAAATTCACCCCTGTATTCAGAATAACGCAACCCGGTTAAAGCCTGCCAGTCGGTGCTGGTTGAAAAAAGACTTATGCGCGGTTGTGGCGCGGGCTGTTCATTGCCACCGGTCGCCCCCCCGGGCGCATCAGCCGCATACGCGCCAAGCGTTAACATTGCAAACACGAACCCTGGTATTAATGCAAGTTTCATTTAGTCCCCCATGGTTTCCAATTTAACACGTATTTTGTCCACATTATCAATCGGAACCGATAATACGTGTGTAAAACTTACATCGTCGCCGGCATCCAATAATGTCGCAGGCGGCATAAAGCGCTGGCGCGCAATAACGTTATCGTCTGAATCGTATGAAACAACAACTAATCCCGGAACACCATAAATCTGATCTGAACGATTAACCACACGACCTGTAATCTGGAAATGTTCCGCCCCGGATTCATCAGTTACACGAGTGACTTCATTTAATTCGGAAACCAGTGGATGATTTTGAATTTCATGCATTTCGTCTGTGTAGCATACAACAACGGCAAACACAATCGCAGAAAGCAACGCACACAACGACGCAATAAATACCAATACTGAATTACTGCGCGGCGGGCGTGGCACCACCCACGTGTGTCCACAAACCGCACATTTCACAGGCCCCGTTGGCACTGCATCCAGTGCATATTCTGTTTTGCAAAAATCACATACTGTTTTCATATAACGCTTTATACCACAAATTATTCCAAATTCAATAACCGATATTTCGCACGAACACGTGATTGAATTTCGGTAATTGCATTCATGTAATCTGCGGCCGTGGCATTATTATTAACTGATACAGCGCTGAAAATACGTCCAACATCTGTATCGGTGGCATCTTCTTTGTATGTGGCCAATTGTGCCAAATCCGTAAGATCACGCAAAGAAACATCAAACATATTCGCTGTATTCGTGATTAAATCCCAATAATAATTCGGATTTTTTGAATCTTCTATTCTGTCGTATACAACCAGACGCGGCGTAATAGAACCCGCAAAACCAACCGTTACAAACATTGCATCAATTGTGCCGCCCGTCATATCAACAGATCTGTTCACACTTAACACCGCCGGGCCATCCAAATCAGAATTTATCGACAATCCGCCCAAAGTCATGTTCGAAACCCATAAATCACCGGTGGTAAGGCTTGTGAATTTTCCTGTATCTGCCAATGAAAAATTACGCGCAACTTCCATTGTTCTGGAATCAGACGATAACGTGCCAGCCACAGTTGCGTTGGTCACATTTAATGCGTTATCCAACGTTGTGCGATTTTGAAAAATAACATCATCTGTGGCCGTAATACCCAAAGCCAGTGTTTCTGTAAATTCCGCAGCCGATGCATTGAAAAACGCAGCGTTTGTTATGTCGTGCCCACCCAAATTTAACCCAGACAACATTGTTGCATCAGATGCGTTTTCCGTTGGTACACGATAAAGATAAAGAGCATTATCACGATTAACCGCGGTTGTTTCAACGATGCCACTGCTTACATCCAAACCCATATCCAATGTATCCGCACGCCATGCGCCGAATGTGCCGTATGCACGATTGCCTTCGACAAAGCCCATACTGTCGCCGCCCATGGCAACTATTTCACGCGTGCGCATTGGCGTGATTTCATCAGAAGAAAAAACTATCACCCCTTGCAGTGTTGATCTGTCTTCGACGTCGCTGGATTTTAATACACGCAACTGAAAATTTTCCGCAGACGACAACAAATCTGGATTCATTCCATAATCCACTAAATCGGCCATATTAACACGTGTGATATTGCGCCCAACGGTGTTCAACAAATATTCCCGATTATCGACAATATAGCGTTCCAGCGCAGATTGAATATCCGACATTTCACGCGTAATCGCAATATCTTCGGCACGCTGAACCAAACCTTGTTGATAACGAAAAATAAAAGGCATAATGATTGCGGCCAACGCCACACTCATCAACAATTCAACCAAGGTCGAACCACGTTGACTGTTTTTGTGTGCTGTAAAAATTTTATTCTGTTTCTTCATTATTTTATTTCCACTGGCACAGCATCTTGCCAATCTGCTGACATAATTACATCAAATTCGTGCGCAACTGGTGATGCCGGTAATTTCGCGCGATCCAAATATAATTCTGTAAAACGTGGCGGCGTGTATGATGGGAAAGTCCAACTGCCTATCTTTATCGGCGCAGTTGTTGAATACAGCAATTCCCCAGATACAGTAAGACCAAAATCCTCGTAAAATATTATTTCTTCGGTGGATAAAAACGATGTTAAAACTGTATGTGCAGCAATACCTGTAAAACCCTTATGGTGCGGGTGGAATCT
>JADINE010000036.1 GCA_017694175.1 Candidatus Enterousia excrementavium
GCGCATCGTCACAGACGCGAAGGGAGCGGCATGTAAACAAAACCCCGCCAAATGGCGGGTAAATAGATAATAATTGCGTCTGCCACACTTCGTTAAAACTTCGTGTGGCACTCCTTCGCGTGAACTGTTCCGCTCCGGCTTGCCACCCGAAGCGTCACAGACGCGAAGGGTGGTTGGGGCGCACGGATTCGAACCATGATAAAGAGAACCAAAATCTCTTGTCCTACCATTAGACGACACCCCAAAAGCATCACAGATTATAAATATCTTTCAGGCTTTTGCAATAACATTTTTTTATTATCATTTTTTATTTGCAAAAAAATAAAAAAAATATTACTTTTTTCACTTGCATTTTATTTATTAAAACATATAATCATTAAGGTTTTTAATAATTAATACCCCAGGGTGAATAAAATGGCTCATAAAGAATTTGTTAAATTATTCGAACAAAACATTTTATTGTTTGATAAATTATCGGACAAATTAAAACGTAATCCGTCTGTTTTGTCGGGTTTTCCGCGGCAACAGTTAAGTATTCTTGTGCGTTTGCATATTGGCGGGCCTGCTTTATTAAAAGACATTGCGCGTCGTGAAATGGTGCCGACGCCGAATTTGTGTGCAGCATTTCGTAAATTGGAACGCGATGGTTTGGTTCTGCGCAAGATTGATGAAAAAGATCGTCGAAACACTTGGTATTCGGTAACCTCGCAGGGTCAGGAATTGGCCGTACGTGCAATGGATGCCATGCGTAGCGCCATAGACAGTTTGTTTGCCGGTGTTTCGCGGGACGATGAAAATGCGCTGACGGCGGCGATGAAAACTATTAATAATATTTTAACACGTATGGAGTTAACAAATGCGTAAATTGAAACTGTCCGCAATTGTATTGTGTGCGGCAATTGTTGGGGTTGATGCGTATGCCATGGATTTGTCGTTGGACAAGGCAGTGGAAATGATTTTGGATGAATCCCAGGATTTAAAAAAGGCCGAGGCTAATGTTAAAAAAGCCGAAGCGTCCCTGGATGCGGCCAATGCCAATCGTTGGTTTAAAATAGAGGGCACGGCGACCTATATGGATTTGATTGATGTAAAAAATCCGCTGAAATCGTATCAGGTGTCTTTGCCGCCTGAATTGGGTGGAATGCTGTCGTATTATTTGGATAAACAAATAACTTTGCCGGAAAGAATCGATATCCCAGACAGTATGTTTATGGCCGGCGTTACGGTGACCCAGCCCATTTACACATTTGGGAAAATTGGTAATGCAGTCCAAGGTGTAAAATCTGCGATAAAAATGGCGAATGCGTCGCGCGAAATGACCGCGCGCGAGGTTCGTTACAGTGCTGTTGATATGTATTGGACGGCAAAGATGACGGATGAAATTGTGGAAATTTCGCGTGCCGATTTAAATGCTGCGCGGGACGCACGGAAAAGACTTACATCGGCCGGTCGTGCCAATCGCAGTAATCTGGTTAAAATAGAATCAGATATTGCAACCAAAGAAATTAATCTTTCGAACGCTGAATTCAATCGTGATACTGCGCACAGAATGTTAAAGATTTTGGCTGGTATTGATATGTCCGAGCAGTTAAATTTAACTGATGAATTTCCGAAAACGTTTTCTGATTTGAACGCAGGTGAATTAAAATCCACACCGCAATGGGATGCATTGAACGAACAGATTCAGATGTATGAACGCAACGCAAAGGCTAAACGTGCTGGTGCATTACCAACTTTGGCGGCAACCGCATCATATAACTATATTGCGATGGGGAAAAATTTGGGCAATATGTTTGGTGACAATGATATGCAGTCTGCATATTGGGGATTGGCTTTACAGGTGCCAATATTCAGTGGTGGGGCGAACATGGCCAATGCCACCATCGAGGCTATGAATGCCGAAGCCGCGCGTCAAGATTTAGATAAAGCTAAGAAAATGACAACCGAAGAATACAATCGTGCGATTGATCAGTATAACCATCTGCGCGGAAATTTAGCGAAATTAGAAAACGCGCGTGATTTGGCGGCCAAAGCGTATGATTTTTCAAGTGAACGTTTTGCATCTGGTCAAACATCTGCGGTTGAACTGGCCGAAGTATCTGCGGGGCTGTATCAATTGGATATGGCATTGTTGGATGCTAAATATAACATATTAATGTCTGCGGAATCTGTAAAGAAGTTGGGTGAATAACATGGAAAAAATAACACAGCAATTTAAATCAGAAAAACTTAAAACGTCGTTGTATGGGGTGTGTGCAGTTGCATTGATTGGCTGGTGCGTGTTCCGTTTCACGGCGATTGGGGCAGAAAACGCGCGTGCAGTGTTTAATCCTGCGCGTTATGCGGCCGATGCAGGTGCGCCTGTGTATGCAATGGAAATGCAAAGTGGTTCAGGTGTATTGCGCGAACCGATTGAAATAAAGAATAATCGTGCTTTGGTTTCTTCTGTGCGTGTAGGCAAATTGCGTCCGGGGCAACGTGTTGGCGATGGCGAGATTGTATCTGTTTCGCGCGATGTTGATTTGAACACAGGCATGCACATAGTACGTACGCGTGGTGCATCTGATGGATTACAATATGCAGAATTTGAAACAGACGGATATTTTGTACCGTTGTATGCTGTGAATAACGGTGTTGTGATGCTGGATGTTGATGGTACGGCGACCCCACGCAATGTGGATGTTGTTCGTACAGATGCGCAAAATGCATTGGTTGCCGGGCTGCACGACGGTGATGTTGTGATATTATCGCACGTGGATGCCGGCGATAAGGTTCAGATTGTAAAATAATACAGCTAATTTGATATTCAGGGGGATTTTATCATGTTAAAGTTTTTTGTGCGCAGACCCGTTACAACGGTTATGTTTGTTTTGTTCTGGGTGGTTTTGGGATTTGTATCTTTCCCGAAAATGAACATAGAACGCACTCCGTCGGTTGATATGCCGATGGTTACGGCCACATTCGTGTATCCTGGGGCTGCGCCTGCGGAAATAGAATCCCAGGTTATCAAACGTGCCGAAGATGCAATATCCGAAGTCTCAGAAATTAAAAAAATTACATCCCAGGCGTTCGAAAATGGCGGCTTTGTTATGGCCGAGTTTAATCTGGGCGTGGATGTTAACGATAAAGCCAGCGAAGTAAAAACAAAACTGGACGCGCTGATTTCTGAATTCCCATCTGATATGGAACAGCCTGTTGTTGAAAAATTAAATCCATTGGAACAGCCCGTAGTGGATATCATGATTACAGGGGATAACCTGCGTGATTTACAGGAATATGTTGACGATACATTATCCAATCAAATCACTGCGATTCCAGGCGTGGCCAGTGTGGATGTGTTTGGTGGCGAAACACGTGCAATCCGCATAGAAATGAATCCCGAATTATTGGCGGCGCGCGGTGCCACGGTTATGGATGTTGTGTCGGCATTGGGTGCGCGTAATTTGAACGTGCCTGGGGGTAAAATCGAATTCGGTTCCAATTCGTCGAATGTTCGTTTCGTAGGTGAATTTTCCAGTGTGGATGAAATTGCAAATTTGCAATTAACCACAGTCGAAGGCCAACGGTTTAAATTATCAGATATCGCAACCGTTACAGATGCTGCGCGCGATTTAGAAAATGGGGCGCGCTATAATGGTCGCGATGTTATTATTGCCTCTGTTGTAAAATCATCAGACGGTAATGCAATAAACGTATCGCGTGATTTACGTGCGCAAATGCCGAAATTAACATCAGCATTGCAATCTGAATTTCCTGATGCACAAATGGAAATTATTTCTGATACATCAACCGCGATTGCCGATGAAACATACAGCACAATCGAAGGCATCATTTTAGGGGTTATATTCACAGTTCTTGTATTGTTGGCCTTTACGCGCAATTGGCGTTCAACGATTATCGCAGGCGTTGTAATTCCTGCATCATTGATTGCTGGATTTTTCTTTATGGACGCCAGTAACTTTACAATTAATGCATTAACATTATTGGCGTATTCATCTGCGCTGGGAACATTGGTATCGAACGCAATTATTCTGATTGAAGCTGCATTACAGGAAATGCGCAGCGGCAAAGATCCTGAAAACGCCGCAATTGATGGCACAAAAAAGGTTGCAGTTTCTGTTTTGGCGGGCGTCGGCACAAACGTAGTGGTGTTTTTACCATTGGCGTTTATGGGCGGCATTGCAGGACAATTTATGAACCAGTTTGGTTTAACAGTTGTGTATTTAACATTGCTGTCGTTACTGTTCTCGTTCACATTAACGCCCATGATGATTGCAAAATTCCTGCGTTTAACAAACAAGAAAAAAAGTAAAAAAATCCAAAACGCGAAAACAGTTCGTGCAACAGTTGTCTCGGACAAGGGTAATCCTGTTAAAAAAGAATCTCGTTTACGTCGTTGGTATAATTACCAGCACACACATCCATGGCGTGTGGTTGTAATGGCTGTGGCTGCATTGATTGTGTCGTCAATGTTGATGCGGTTCGTGGGTAATGAATTCGCACCGTCAACGGATACGAATGAAATCAACATTACTGCACGTGCGCCGATGGGGGCAACGTATGAAAAATCAACTGAAATTGCCAAACAGATAGAAGAAAAATTGGCCAGCGTTGATGATATTACGGCTGTGTCAGTAAAAATAGGCGACCGTGGATTGCAAAACATTGCGGTAAAATTAACACTTGTCGATGTGGAAAATCGCAGCAAATCAGACCAAGAAATCGCGCGTGATATCATGCCGATGTTGTCTGAAATCCCAGACGTGGAAATCCAGGTCAGTGCAGGTGCAGCGATATCAACAGGCTCGTCAAATGCCGATATTGTGATGAATGTTTATGGGCCTGATGATGCCAAACGTAATGCGTATGCAAATCAAGCGCTGGATTTGATTAATCAAATTCCCGAAGTACAATCGGCCGTTCTGGCGCAACAAAAGCCGGCCATGGAAACGCAATTTATCCCAGATGAAGACAAAATGAATTCATGGGGCATAAATAATTCGTATGCTGGCATGACTTTGCGTACGGCTTTGTATGGGAATGACGATTATAAATACAAAGAAAACAGTGAAGAATATCCGATAATTTTGGAATTTGCTGAACCGTTCAAAAGCATGGATATGTTTGAAAACGTGTTTGTAAATTCACAGCGTGGTATGGTGCCATTGTCTGAATTGGGCGAAATTCGTACTGTTCCTGCTACGCCGGATATCATGCGTATTGATAAAAACCGCATAACAGAAATCGATATCAATATCGGTAAATCTACGATGGGCCCAGTTCAGCAAAAAATAGAAACCGCTGTTGCCACAATGAATTGGGAAGAGGGCTATGGCATAGATTTTGGTGGTATGTCTGAAATCCAGGATGAAACTACAACCGAAATCGGCAGTGCGTTTTTGCTGGCAATCATTTTGACCTATATGTTGTTGGCGGCCATTTTGAATTCGTTGGCGCATCCGTTTACGATTGCAACATCAATCGCAACCAGTTTTGTAGGTGTGTTTATATTGTTGTTCTTGTCGGGTGCATCTATGAACGTTGGGGCAATGTTGGCATTTGTTATGTTGGTTGGTTTGGTGGTGAATAATAATATTTTGGTGCTGGAACCAACTGTTGGTCGCATAGCCAACGGCGAAAAACCATATGAAGCCCTGTGGACAGAAATGAAAGACAAACAGTCTATGATTTTAATGACGTCCATTGCGGTTATAACCGGAATGGTGCCACAGTTATGGGCGGGTGATGGCATGAAAGTTGCAATGGCGGCAGTTATGATTGGTGGTATGTTCGCCAGTATGGTGTTTACGTTTGTGTTAACCCCAGCGTTGTTCTTTTTGGTGGAACGCGGGCGCGAAAAATTAAAGCGTAAAAAATAATAAAAATGGGGCGCATGCCCCATTTTTATTGCAAAATCAGAAAAACCATTGCTATAATCCTTGCATTACAAAAGGAATTTTAATGCTGAAAAAAGAAGATATAGTAGTTTTTGATTTCGACGGAACATTGTCTGGATACGACACAAGCGTTCAATTTGGTAAATATTGTTTTCGCCATTCTGTGCGGCCTTGGCTGTTTCTTCCATTAATTGGTGTGGCGGCGATTGCTCGTATGTTTAACCCAGGTGGCATCTGGTGGCGCCAGGCTATGCGTCGTTTTTTAACCACCAATATGGTAAATAAATTTTCGCGTGATTTCATTCGCCAACACCGTCGTGAGCGTTTTGGTTGGGCGGCTGATCAGGTTGCCAAAGAACGTGCCGATGGTCGCACAGTAATTTTAATTTCAGCCAGTCCTGATTATTTGTTACCGCATCTTGTACGCGATATGAAATTTGACACAGTTATTTGTTCGCGCATGGATGTGAACAAGCCTTGGAAATATGAATTTTTGTGCTGGGGCAAAAACAAAGTTATTGCGATGGACGAATGGGCGAAAAAGAACCATATAATCCCAAACGTGGTGCGCGCATATTCAGACAGCAAACATGATTTACCGATAATGGAACTTGCCAGCGAACAAGTTTGGGTGGACAGAAACACAGGATTAAGAAAATCTGCCTGATGCAAAAAAGGTGCACATCCGTTATAATCATCGCATGGTTATAACGGATGTTTTATATGATTTAACTGTTGGGGTTACGGGCGCAGTATTGGGCGCATTGATAATGTTGGGTTTTAACCGTAAAAAAACGCGTCGCCTGTCGAATGAAATTTTGGTCAATCGCCAAGATTTGGAAAAATTGCGCCTGGAAAATAATCGATTAATTGAAACGATAAAAAATCGCGAAAACCAAATTTTGGAATTACAGCGTAAAATCCTGCGAAAAAAATCAAAATCGTAATTTGGGATACTTTGCTATCGTCCCGTCACGGAACCAGTTTCCATCTATTGGAGGGGTGGCGCGGACCGGGGTGGTTTACTCGTGACTCGTGAGTGTGTCGCTCGGGCGCGTTGCGCCCTGTGCGTATCCTCGTATTTATTCGGTCTGCACTTCGTTTGACCTCATATACTCGGATTCCCTCGGCTGATGCCTGTGGGTATCCTCGTAGTTGTTCAAACTTCGCGTTGCTCGTTTTCACATACTCGGATTCATCGCGAGCAAAGCGTGGCGATCCAGTAAATAAAAAAGCACTGCGGGCGTTCGCCCGCAGACCACATCTATACTCTTTAATTTATTATCACGATTCAAAATCCATATCACGCAATTTTTCTGCGCGTGGGGCGATTTTTCCAATGGACGTTTGTAATTGTTCAATATCGGTTGCCGCCAATGAAAAATGCTGTTGCACTTTGCCGGCACGATCGGCCAGGCGCCCTAAATCAGTCAGCAGCAATTCTAATTCGCGCTTAATCTTGTCCGCCACGCGTTTGATTTTAATATCAGATAATACTGCGCGAATAGTATTCAATGTTGCCCACAAAGTAGATGGCGATACAATAAATACTTTGCGTCGTGCGGCATAATCTATGATATTTGGAAATTCGCGATGCAATGTTTCGAATATAGATTCCGATGCTATAAACATCATGGCAGATTCTGCTGTTTTGCCAGGAATTATATATTTTTCAGCAATGGCGTCAATATGTTTGCGCACGTCCAGTTCAAATTGTTTCCGCGCCCCGTCGTCGTTTAATTCCGTCATGCGACTGTAACTTTCCAGCGGAAACTTACTGTCGATAATCATATCGCCCGGCGGATACGGCAGTCGAATTATGCAATCAGGCCGCACACCAGTATCCAGCACAGTTTGAAACGAATATGTTTCTGGTGGCATAATATCGGCAACCAAATCAGCCAGTTGCCGTTCGCCAAAAGTCCCGCGCGCCTGTTTATTCCCCATCAAGATATTTTTAAAATTGGCAATATCTGCACTGATATTTTTTAATTCAATTGCATTTTGACTAAGCGCGCCCAACCGTTCCGCCAATCGTTCGCGCAGGCGGGCGTTATCTTCGCGCAGGCTGGAAATATCAACCGTTGGCCGGCGCATTAACAGCACGACTAATAATACGATAATGATAAACAATAACACGAAAATATAAGTTGTCATTTTCCAATCCTTTGCTAGAATCCATTATAAAAGGATTTATATATGTTGCAAATGAAACTTTGTGGCGATTTGATTTTGCGTGAAAAGTGTGCACCTGTTACGGAAATCACGCCGGAAGTATTGGATATTATGGATGAAATGGTTGGCATGATGCGTGATCAAAATGGGGTTGGCTTGGCCGCGCCCCAGGTTGGGCAGTTAAAACGTTTTTTGGTTATGATGGATCCAGACACCGAAACAGTATTCAAAATGATTAATCCAAAAATCATTACTCGCAGTGCGGATGTATGCACAATGGAAGAAGGTTGCCTGTCCGTTCTGGGGCCTGACGATTTGCCTGTGTACGCAAACGTTACGCGTCCTGCGTCGGTTGATGTGGAATGGACGGACGAAAATGGCAAATCGCTGGCGGCGAAAATGTCCGGTTTGCCGGCACGAATTGTTCAGCATGAAACAGATCATCTGGATGGAGTTTTATTCATAGATTACTTGTCGCCGGTGCGACGTGAAATGGTTATGCGAAAAGTTCGGAAACACAAATGAAATTAATACTTATGGGCACAAATGATTTTGTTGTGCCTATGTTTGACGCGATATTAAATGCAGGCCATGAAATTATGGCGGTGTTTACTCGTGCACCGCGCCCCGCGGGACGTAAACAGATTTTAACGCCGTCGCCTGTGCATGATTGGGCGAACGCCCACGGGTTGCCTGTGTACACAAATATTGGTGAATATAATTTTTCGCCGGATATGATTGTGGTCGCATCATATGGGGTAATTTTGCGCGATAATGTGTTGTCGTCTGCACCATGTATAAATATACACCCAAGTGATTTGCCGCGCTATCGCGGGCCATCGCCAATACGTACTGCGATTTATAACGGCGATGAAAAATCAGCCGTATGCCTGATGCAAATCACGGCTGAAATGGATGCGGGCGATGTATATATGCGGCGCGAATTCAGTATCGGCGAAAACGATACAAATTCAGATGTTGAACGCATTGTATCCAAAATCGGTGCGGAAATGTTGGTGGAATACTTATCGAATCCGTCTGGGTATGCGCCAATTGCGCAAAGCGGCACACCAACATACACGCGTAAATTTACAGGTGCCGACGAAATAATTGATTGGCACCGCAGCGCGCGTGAAATCCACAATCAAATTCGTGCATTGGGGGCGGGGCGCACAAAAATCAACGGGACAGAAGTAAAAATTTTGGAAACGCGTGTGGAAAACGGTGAACTGAAAATCATCATGATTCAGCCCGCTGGCAAACGTCCCATGGATTGGCGCAGTTTTATAAATGGCCTGCATGGCGCAGAAATAAAATTCGGGGAATAAAAATGCAGTTTTGTGGATTGTGGCACGCGCATGTAAAATTATCTGTTCATAATGATTTTGGTAAATGCGAATGCTTGGGGTGTTTTGGGTCACATTGTCACAGTTGTAAAACATATGCACGTATGCAATCATTGATTATGGACACGTTTGAAAAAACTAAATGTGATAAATGTTTGGAGCGATAAATGACGCGGTATAAAATAACTCTTGAATACGATGGCACAAATTTAATTGGATGGCAACAGAATCACCAGGGGCCATCTGTGCAATCTTTGTTATTGGACGCGATTGAAAAATTTTGTGGTGCGCGCCCTGATATTGTGGCGGCTGGCCGCACGGACGCGGGCGTGCATGCGGTTGCAATGATTGCACATTTTGATTTGGATTCGAATGCGTCTGCGGATACAGTTATGCGTGCCATGAATTTTTATTTAACAAATTCGCCTGTATCTGTGTTGGATTGCGAAATTGTGCCGGACGGTTTTAACGCGCGTTTTTCATGTACTGCGCGCCATTATAAATACATTGTTTTAAATCGTGCGGCACCGCCCACGTTGGATAAAAATCGTGTGTATTGGGTGCCGCGCAAATTAAACGTTACGGCCATGCGAACAGCGGCAAAAAAATTAATTGGCCACCATGATTTTACCAGTTTTCGCGCCACCCAGTGCCAGGCCAAAAGTCCGATAAAAACGTTGGATGAATGTAAAATAACCCGGCGCGGCGATTTAATAGTATTTGAATTTTCAGCGCGTTCATTTTTGCATCACATGGTTCGCAATATGGTTGGCACATTGATTGAAATAGGGTTGGGCAAACCATACGATATTGACGAAATTTTCAAGGCCTGTAATCGCAGTGCTGCCGGGCCAACTGCGCCTGCGGCCGGATTATATTTTATTCGTGCGGATTATGCCACGGGCGCGACCGCGGAACATAGTTAACACGTCCGTTCGGATAAATTACAAAACCTCCACGCAAAATTTTATGATTGCATTTCGGTGCATTGATATCAAAGTAAGAAACTATGTAGTCAACATTTTTATCACGACACAGGTTTACGATATTGCGTTGCAGTGGCACATATTTTTGCATATACGCCACAGTGAAATTTTCTGTTTCATATAACCATAATCCATCAACAGGTTTGCGACGAATATTCCGCGTGCCTGTTTCTTCGCAGTTTAATTGTTTCCATGTATCAAAAGTAAAATAATGATTGGATGCGCGTGATTTACTGAATTCCAGTTTTTTATCGTCATTAACGAATGCGACCAGTTCATGATCGGCCGTGGCATAGAACGCTGGGCGCGGATATGTGACAATGATTGTTATTGCAGTGCAAATGAATGCCACACCCAGAATATAATTGATTTTTAATTTTAACGGCCGAATAAACATGATTGAAATAAATCCCAGAACAATGAACACCATGGCGATATTTGGAATATGTGGTAAATGAAGCGTTGCATACGGCAGGCCTGCAATCCAATTACCCATTTGCAAGCAATACTCGTAAACTGTTTCCGCCATATCAATTGGCCACATCCATCCGATTATTGCAGCTGGCACACCAATCATCACAAGTGGCATAATAACGATTGAAAATACAGGCAATAAAATTAAATTTCCAACCAATCCATAAATTGGCAAATCATAAAAATGCATGATTACGAATGGCGCAGTAAACACAGTTGCGACAACGGACGAAAGCACCGCCGTATAAATTGTTTTAATAATTTTATTCCTAGGCATTTTGGGGCGCGCATCTTGCCATAACCATACAAGGCCAAATATCGCAGCAAAAGATAATTGAAATCCTGGCTGCATGATAAAGTGCGGATTCATTAAAAATATAGCGCAAAACGCCACGCACACATTACGCACAGAAATCGCACTGCGTCCAAATATAAACGCCATAAATACCAAAGTGGTCATCAAAAACGCACGAATTGTTGCCACATCGCCACCTGACAAACATACGTAAAACAGTACGCCAACCCATGCACAAACAAGTGCGGGGATACGAGCAGGCATTCGGCGTGTTAATGGCCCAATTGCACGAAAAATCAAATAAAACAAAGCAAACAACCATGCGGAAACAAGTGTGATATGAAAACCGCTTATTGACCACACGTGTCCAACGCCGGTCGCAGTCCACACAGGTGCGTCAATTTCAGGCACTGCATTTTTATATCCCAACACCAAAGTATCAACCAGGAAAGAATCAGCTTGTCTGTGCAATAAATCCCGCGCAGTTGAAATATTGCTTGTTGTGGTGGGTGAAATAATTTTTACGCTGTTGGCATATCCGGTGGCGCTAAGTCCGTTGAAATACGCCCATCGTGCATAATCAAAGCCTTCGGGTACGTCCGCCCCAGATGGTTTATACAGCCCACCACGCACGCGCACAGTATCGCCGATATTCGGTATATTTGCATTTAGTTTCATTGACATACGCACCATGGCGTCGCCATCACCGGCGTTAATTTGTTCAGCATCTGTTTTGATATACATTCGCACTTTATCAGACGTGTAATCCAAACCAGCTATTACCCCATTGATGGTTATTCCATGCATGTTGCGCGGAATTTGTGGTGTATCAATCAAATGTGCAAATACAGCCGCCCAACAAAAACCGAAAATGAAACAAGCAATCGCACGAATCGGCGCGACAGTTTTTATAAATATAAAAATCAGACTTATAACAAAACCTGCGATGCACAATCCCAGATTTGGTTCTGTATCCAGATTGAAATACAATCCCGCGCCAAACGCCATTAAAAACGGCACCCACAGGAACAAATTGCCAAATTGATTTTCCCACAATTTCCGCATATCAAAAGTATAGGAATTTATTATTGCGTCGCAACGAAAAATTTCGTATGATGAAAGCCCATAAGAGGAGGCATAATCTTATGGCTAAATACATTTTCATCACCGGTGGTGTTGTTTCCAGTTTGGGCAAGGGCGTCGCAGCGGCAAGTTGTGGCGCCCTTCTTCAATCGCGTGGGTATACTGTGCATGCGCGCAAATTTGATCCGTATTTGAACATAGATCCCGGCACTATGTCGCCGTTTCAACATGGCGAAGTGTACGTGACAAATGACGGATTTGAAACGGATTTAGATTTGGGATATTACGAACGTTTTCTGGGGGCGCACCTGACGCGCAATGATTCGGTGTCTGGCGGGCGCATTTATTGGGACGTATTGAACGCCGAACGTCGTGGCGATTACCTGGGGGCGACGGTTCAAATGATTCCGCACGTCAGTAATAAAATCAAAGAATACATCGCCGCCCCAACAAATACAGATTTTGTTGTGTGCGAAATTGGCGGCACCGTCGGCGATATCGAAGGTAAAATATTCCTGGAATCAATTCGTCAATTTGCGAACGATGTTGGTCGTAAAAATGTAATGTTCGTGCATTTGACTTTGGCGCCATATTTGGAAAAAAGCGGTGAATTAAAAACCAAGCCCACACAGATGTCTGTGCGTGAATTGCTGGAAAACGGGATCCAGGCGGACATGTTAATCGTGCGCACCCCGCGCATATTGACGCCTGATGAACGTGCCAAAATCGGAATGTTTTGTAATTTGCCTGCGAAAAATGTAATCAGTGGGATTGATGTGGATAACATTTACAAAATCCCATTGGCATACGATGCCCAACATGTATTTGACATAATCGCAGACCATTTTGATTTACCAAACGCTGCCGGCAATATGGATAAATTCCAGAAAATAGAACACTATCTGGCCGCGGATTTACCGCATGTAAAAATCGGCATAGTCGGAAAATATTTCGACGTGCCCGACGCATATAAGTCTTTGAACGAGGCATTATTCCACGCCGGCATTCAAAACAATGTTCATGTGGATTTAGTCAAAATAAACGCAGAACATTTCACGCCCGATGCGGCGACGGGGCTGGACGGAATATTGGTACCTGGCGGATTCGGCACGCGTGGCGTTGCCGGTAAAATCGCCGCCGCAGGATACGCGCGCGAAACAGGAACACCATACATGGGGATATGCCTGGGGATGCAGGTGGCGGTTATTGAATTTGCACGCAATGTATTGGGAATTTCGGACGCAGATTCCACCGAATTTGCGAAAAATTGCACGCCGGTGATAAATATCATGCCCGACCACAACGCTGAAAATATGGGCGGTACGTTGCGGTTGGGTGCATATCCATGTGTGATTTCACCAAACACATTGGCGCACAAGATATATGGCACAGATAAAATTTCCGAACGTCACCGCCACAGATACGAAATGGATATATCATTTGCCGATAAATTTGAAAGTGCCGGCATGGTGATATCAGGCCGCAGTCCAGATGGGCGCCTGCCTGAAATAGTGGAATTAAAAGATCATCCATTTTTTATTGCCGGGCAATTTCACCCTGAATTTCAATCCAGCCCATACACCGGCCACCCGATGTTTAACGCATTTATTGCGGCGGCGGCCAAACACGGCACAAATTAATATTTTTGATACTTGCAAATATCCGGAAATTCGGGTATAATATTCAAGAAATCAAATAAATTAAATGCCGAATTTAAACCACCGATTAATTTGGTGGTTTTTGTTTTTGTAAAAATCCCAGAAATCTGCATATTTCATTCCCCCGAAATGTGCCGAATCCAAACGGTGGTTTGACCGCGGCATTGATATTGTGTCCGGGACATGCGCTGTCTGCTTTGTATAACGGTGTTTGCACAGCATCGGGTGCGTGTCCATATTATTATGCGGCAAATACCGTGGTTCAGGTCACTAATGCGTCAGCTGTTATCGCGAATATAGGTCGGTATAGCGATGGCTGTGAACGTGGAGACGCATATGTCCTCAGACCAGATGGCCCAGGTTCTACAAATACTGGTGGACGATGCATGATTGTGCCCACCTGTACAAAATGTGCAGATGGTTATGTGCTGACAGATGGCGATTTACCATTACGGATTTTTGCTGGTATGTCGAACGAAATTACATGTAATAATTCTGGTGGGCGGGAATACAAAGTATGTGAACGTGAATCCGAACCAGGTCCAGATCCAGATTGCGTCAGCGATACAACATGGGTTGCCCACACAGTCCAGGGATATGAAAAACGCACCACCCGCACATGGAATGGCACGCGTTGCGTTGAATCCACGCAATACAGATGTGCAATGGATTGGTATGGCAACCCCAGCACGTCCGCCACAGGGTGCCAGCATTGCCCTGCGGACACAATATGGGTATGGAACCAGGAATTGGGCAAGACCGAGCCAAAAATAGTGGCCGGCAAAACGTTCCGTGCCGGCACCACACAAATAACTCAATGCGTAATAGATGGATATACCACAGCAGATAATTCTGGCGTATTCGATTACACAACCAGTTGTGGGTGGGTGCAGTAATAAAAATGGGGCATTTGCCCCATTTTTTAATCAATAATGATTTTATAATCCCAACGCGTTACGGTACATCTGGGTTAATTCATCGGCTTCGTCCAATTCATCTGGATCCAGTTTACGCAAACGTATCATTTGACGGATGTATTTCGGATCGAAACCTGCGGATTTAGCCTCGCTATAAATCTCTTTAATATCAGCAGCGATGGCGGCAGAATCCTCGTTCAATTTTTCAATTCTTTCGATAATGCTTAACAATTGTTGATTGTCAATTGCACCATGGTTAGCGTTTTTCATTGCTGTTTTCCCCTTGTTTTTTAATGAACTATATGATATATCATAAATCGAAAAAATCAAGAAAAACAAAAGTCAAAAAAAGCAAGGTTGAACATGAGATTTACAAAAATAACTGCATCCATTGGCCCCAAATGCGAAGATAAAAAAACATTAACTGCGATGATTAAAGCCGGTGTTAATGTGTGTCGATTGAATTTCAGTCATGATACTGGCGAAGTCCAGGGGAAAAAGATTGATTTAATTCGCGATATATCAAAAAAATTGCATACGCCTGTGGCTGTGATGATTGATTTGCAGGGGCCAAAACATCGTATTGGCAATTTTAAAACAGAAGATAAATATCCGTTAACAGTTGGTCAAAAATTTACATTTGATACAAATGATAAGCCGGGCGACAGTACGCGTGTTCAGTTGCCTGATGCAGACGTAATGAAATCTTTGCACGTTGGCGACAGAATTTTATTAAACGATGGCAAAATTGAAATGACGGTTGATGCCGCAACGCCGAAAAAAATTGTGGCAACTGTTGTGCGTGGCAATGAAATTTGGTCGCGCCGCGGGTTTAATTTGCCTGATACAGAAATTGATACGTCGGTTCTTACTGAAAAAGACAGGGCGGATTTGGATTACGCTGTTACCAAAAAACCTGATTGGGTTGCAATATCGTTCGTCCAACGCCCCGAAGATATTGCCGAAGTTCGCGATTTTATAACTGCGCGCACATCGCACCCGATAAAAATCATTGCAAAAATCGAACGGCCACATGCGGTTGAACGTATTGCTGAAATTGCCGCCGTCGCCGATGGGATTATGATTGCGCGTGGCGACCTTGCGGTCGAGGTTCCATTTGATCACGTCCCCGCCATTTCCCGTCACATTATTCGTGAATGCCGTAAATTAAACAAACCTGTGATAATGGCGACGCAAATGCTGGGTACAATGGTGAACAACGAATTCCCCACCCGTGCGGAAATAAGCGACGTTGCAAACGCGGCGTATCTGCGTGCAGATTCCACCATGACATCCGAAGAAACAACGATTGGCATCAATCCAGTGAATGTTATCGAAACTATGGATAAAATATTATCTTATGCAGACGGTGATGCGATTGCCAACCCGTTTGATTGGTCGCGCGTGGAAAATATTCCTGAAAATGATTGGTCGCGCAGCGTTGCATCAATGGCATATTTGAATCGTGCCGCTGCCATAGTGGTTTTTGCGCGTGATACAAACATAGCAATGCAAATTTCGTGTCGCAAACCAGATATTCCAATCGTTGCTGTTTGCAGTGACAGCGCCACCGCGAACCAGTTATGTTTGTTGCGTGGTGTTTTCCCTGTGTTTGATAACGATTTGTTCGCAAAACGTGATGCGTTTAATTCAGCGCGCAAATTCGGCGTTGACTCAGGCAAACTGGTTATTGTGGATGATGACAAAATCAGTTTACGCACATTGGATTAAATCGCAAAAATGTTTTATTACGGTGGCCGGTTTTATGTTGACCGCCACCGTGTTTTTTTACTAAAATCATTTTTGGAATGAAAGGATTTTTGGCAATATTTTTATCGTGCATAACACTTGCGTGCGGGGCGATGGCTGCGCCGTATCGTGCGGCTTTGGTGGCCGATATGGATACGGGCCAAATTTTATACAAAGAAAATTCAACTGTTCCAAATTACCCGGCCAGTTTGACTAAAATTATGACGCTGTATTTAACGTTCGATGCGTTAAAACATGGGCGCCTGCATTTGGACGATTATTTAATAGTTTCTAAATCAGCTGCGGCGGCGGAACCCGTTAAATTGGGGCTGACCGCGGGCAGCAAAATCCGCGTTGAAGATGCGATAAAGGCTTTGACAGTGCTAAGTGCGAATGATGTTGCACGTGTGCTGGCCGAAAATTTAAAAGGCGGGCAAGAGGGAAATTTTGCCGATTTAATGACGCGTGTTGCGGCTGAAATTGGGTTGTCTGGCACAAATTTTGAAAATTCGTCGGGGTTGCCAAACGATGACCATATGTCCACTGCGCGTGATATTGCGTTGTTGTCTATGGCGGTATATAAACATTTCCCGCAGTACTGGAAATATTTCGGAATAAAAACATGGACGTACAACGGAAAAACATACACAAATGGCAACAGATTGCTGGGCACATATCCGGGCTGTGACGGCATGAAAACAGGGTATACCCGCAAATCAAAATATTCGTTGGTTGCAACGGCAAATCGCGACGGGCATCATTTAATTGCAGTTGTTTTGGGGGCCGATAACAAAGATGTTCGTGCCAGTGTTGCTACGAATTTATTGAACACAGGCTTTGAAAAACTTGCCTCGGGCGCGCCCGTAACAGCGGTGGAATCAACAACGTATTACGCGCCAGCCGTCGCACAACCTGCGCCACAACCTGCGCCAACATATACTGTGTCAACGTACAGCCCGCCGGCGGGTGCGCCAACAACATTTGGCGCGGCGTATACGGCGGCCACTGCGCAAACTGCGCCACGTGTGGATGTGTCGAACAATGCGCCTGGGAATGCGGGGGTTCAGTTTGGTGCGTTTTCATCGCGCGCCGCCGCCGATGCCCAGGTTGCCAATGTTCGTAATTTGTTGGGGGTGGAAACAGTTGTGGAATCTGCTCCGAATGGAATGTTACGTGTGCGCGCGAATAATTTATCGGAATCTTCGGCCCAGAATATTCGCACTCGTGCACAAAACATGGGTATTGAATGTTACGTTTTTCATTAATGGTTGTGTGGTAAAATGAATCCAAAAATAGAACGTTTAATAAAACAATTTGCGCGCCTGCCGCGATTGGGGTCGCGTGCCGCATCGCGCATAGTTTTGGCACTGTTACAGGATAAAACAGGCCGCGCAGAAAATTTGGCGAATGCTTTGCTGGACGCTGTGGCAACAATTCGCCCGTGCCCGAATTGCGGGGTGTTAACGGATGTGGATGGTGGGCTGTGCGAATTTTGCCGCGACCCATCGCGCGCAAATGGGCAATTGTGCATTGTGCGCGATTTGTCAGATGTTTGGACGTTGGAAAAATCAGCTGTATTTCATGGGCGATATCATATTCTGGGTGGTTTGTTGTCCGGGGTTGCGGGCACCATGCCAACTGATTTGAATATTGAAAATTTATCAGATCGTATCAAGAATGAAAACATCCATGAAATAATATTTGCTTTGCCCAACACGGTCGAAGGTAAAACAACCCAGCATTATGTTATGTCTGTGATTTCGGCCACGCCCGATGTGCGTTTTTCTGAATTGGCATCTGGGGTTCCATTGGGCGGCGATTTGGATTATTTGGATGATGGCACATTGTCGTTGGCATTTGATGGCAGACGGGGATTGTAATGAATGAAAAAATAAAATCTTTGCCGCCAGTTTCTGAAATGATGCGAAATGCAGGGATGGTTGCAAAAAAACAATTCGGCCAAAATTTTTTATTTGATTTAAATTTAACTGGCCGCATCGCGCGCAGTGTTCCAAACCTGGCAAACACAACCGTTGTCGAAGTGGGTCCGGGGCCGGGCGGCCTTACACGGGCATTACTTTTGGCGGGCGCGCGTCAAGTGATTGCGATTGAAAAAGATAAAACCACATCCCCCATTTTGGATGCGATTGTTGATGCTGCTGATGGGCGATTAACGGTTATCTATGATGATGCATTGCGTGTAAATTTTCGTGCCTTGGGGGTGGACAGTTATGCGATTTGCGCCAATTTGCCGTACAATGTTGGCACCGAGTTATTGATTCAGTGGTTGATTGCGGCGGCGCACGGTGAAAAAATCACATCTTTGACATTAATGTTCCAACGCGAAGTGGCGTACAGAATAACTGCGCGTCCGCGTGATGAACATTATGGGCGGTTGGCGGTGTTGACCTCGTTGATTGCTGATGCGCGAATATTGTTTGATGTGCCAAATACAGCGTTTGTTCCGCGCCCACGCGTGCAAAGTGCAGTTGTGCAAATTATTCCAAATGCGAAAAAAATATCTGCGTTGCGCGATGTTGAAAAAGTGGAAAAGATAACGGCATTGTTATTTGGCCATCGGCGCAAAATGATACGTGGCATAATGCCGAATGTTGATTGGGCAAAATATGGATTGGCTGGTACTGAACGGGCCGAAGAATTGTCGCCGGAAATGTTTGCGCAACTGGCCCACGATTTGTTATAATACATACATCAGGGACGCGAGAGAATGACACCAGCAATTTTAATATTTTTTGCAGTTTTGTTTGTGCTAGTATGCCTGTTGCGTGTGGCGCGAATTGGTGCACTGGTGGCGTTTTTGTTGGCTGGAATTATCTCGGGGCCATACGTTTTGAATTTGTTTCAATTATCGGACACGTGGTCTTTTCTTGGGGATTTAGGGATTTTATTTTTATGGTTTAATATGGGACTGGGCATCAATATGCATCGTTTGTGGGAAATGCGCAGAACCATATTTGGATTTGGTGCAGCCCAGGTTTTAATGGTTGCGATAATGTTGCTGCCTGTTTTGATTGGCATAACGCCATGGACGGTGTTGGGGTGTATAATGGTGGCACTGTTGCTGGCGATGTCCAGTACTTCTGCGGATATTCAATTATTAACCGACAGAAATCAGTTAAATACAAACATGGGGCGCCAAACATTTTCTATTTTGTTATTCCAAGATTTATTGTCGATTCCGTTGTTGGCCATGTTGCCTGTATTTGCCGGGAAAAGTTTTAACCTGGGGGCCACATCAATTGATATTTTAGTATTATCGATAACACTTATTTTAAGTGTGGTTCTGATTGGTCGGTTTTTATTAAATCCATTGATGCGATTGGTTGCGCGGCTTAAATCACGCGAAGCGTTTGTGCTTACCATCATGCTTATAATAATTCTGGGCGCATTGGGCATGGAACTTTTGGGATTGCCGGCCGGATTGGGCGCGTTTTTAGCGGGGATGCTTTTGTCTGAAACCATATACCGTCATCAAATAAGTGCGGAAATTTCACCATATTCGATATTGTTTTTGGCATTCTTTTTCATAGCTTTGGGTATGGGATTGAATTTACCATTATTGGGGCAAAATTGGTATATTGTTTTGGCCGGTGTGGTTGGATTAGTGGTTATAAAGTTTTTTGCGATATTTGTGGTTGCACGTGTTCGCCATGTGTCTGTACCTGATGCCACGATGATTGCATTAATCCTGGCCCAGGGCGGGGAATTTGGATTGCTTATGTTACAAACGATGAAATCGGCCGGCATAGATGCTTTGCCCCAGGCGCACCAGGAAATTTTAACCGCCATCATCATTGTATCTATAATGCTTACACCGATTTTAATGGCTGTGTTTGACCTGTTGCGTCGGCGCGGGAAAATATTGTCAAGATACCCGATGCAGTCAATCGAAGATAAAGCCAGCAGCGCTAAACCAACAGTGGTTATTTGCGGTTTTGGGCGTGTGGGGCAAATAGTGGCCGAAATGTTGACTGCGGAAAAAATTCCATATGTGGCCATAGATTTGGATGTAAACGCGGTTATGTTGGGGCGCGAACGTGGGTTTAATGTGGTGTATGGAAACACAACCAATGATTCAGTAATGCGCGATTTTGGTTTGTCGCCGCGTCGTACACGTGCGGTTGTTATTGCGCTGGATAATGTGTCCACGGCGCGTGATACAATATCGACGGTGCGCAATATTGCGCCGCGGGTCAGGATTTTTGCCCGTGCACGTAATTTGGCTGATACGCATGAGTTGTTAAAATATGGTGTAACCCAGGCTTTGCCTGAAACGATTGAATCATCATTTATGTTGGCCTCGGGCGTATTATCTCATTTGGGAATATCAGAATCCAAAATCAATGGGTTGTTGAACGATTTGCGGGCCGACAATTATGCCGGCGTTGGTAAAACAATATCTGATAAAAATTAATGAATTCGTTATTATAAAAAGTCCGCGTTTGTGGACTTTTTATATTTGCTTTTATGTGCGCATGTTGTTATATTTTCAAAAGCGGAGTGTCACATGAAGCATAAACTTTTGAAAATTATATCAGTTATATTCGGTGTGGTTATTGTTGACCAGATTATAAAAGGTTGGTTAATACACCAGGTTATGCACACCGTGCCTGCGTTTATTTCGTATTCTGCGGTGCCTGTCCCGCCCCAGGGCGCAATTTTATTCCAGGCGTTTGATTTTTCGTGGCTTTCGCTTTACATACATTTTCTGTGGAATACAGGAACTGCGTTTTCATTATTTCGTGCATTGGGGCATGCATTACCAATAGTGTTAATAATATTGACTGGCGCGATAATTGGATTTTTACTGTATTATTTATTCAAACGGGCGCACAAATATGAATGTATTCCATTGGCATTGATTGTTGGTGGCGCAATCGGAAATTTAATCGACAGGGTTCGTTTTGGTGCGGTTGTTGATTATTTGCATGTATCTATATTTGGATGGGATAAATTCCCGACATTTAATTTTGCAGATATGTGTGTTGTTATCGGGTGTGGTTTATACTTGATAAGTTATGTAATATATACAAAAAAGCAAAAACGTGAATTAACATCAAAGGAAAAGTAATGGTAAAATATATGAACAATAATTCTGGGTTTCAACAGTGGAATGCTGCGCGCGATAACAAGGCAAAAAAATCGCGCCTGGGCGGGATATTGTGGTGGATAATTTTGTTCTTGGCTTCTTGGTGGTTAATATCTTGGTGGATGGCACCACAACAGGCCGACGCACCAACAGACGCGGCGAACGTTGCTGAATTGGATTTGTCTGCGGTTCCAGTATCTGAAATAGTATCTGATAACATAACTGCCGACGTCCAGGGATTACGCATATCCAACATAGAACTATTAAAATATGCATCTGATGCAGCAGATAATGAATCTGCGCCGGTTGTATTGTTGGGTGGCGACAAATCATTTGCCGAAGTTGGCGTTTTATCAAATGGAACATCTGCCCCAACGGCACAAACTGTGTGGAAACAAAATGGTGATATATACACATGGCGTAACGAAGACGGGGTGGAATTTTCACGTACTGTCACGATTGATAACTATGTTATTTCAATCGCAGACACAATCAAAAACGCATCCGCGGACAAGATTTCCGTTGTGCCATACGCACGCATAGTGCGCGCCAATAATATGGAATCTTCGGCCGGGGTTTATACGGGCTCGGTTGCATACGCGAACGCGGATTTGGAACACGAAGATTGGGCCAGAATTTCCAATAACTCGTATGCATATTCCACCCCAGATGGATTTATCGGTTTTGTTGATCAATATTGGGAAACAGTTTTATCGGTTCAAAGTCCTGATCAAACAATGCGTGTAAAGCCATTGGGCGATATGTACCAGGCTGATACAGCGGCCGCGGCTGTGGAAATTGCCGCCGGCGCAGATGCCACAATAACAACGAACTTATATATGGGGCCCCGTGATTATCGTATTTTAAGTGCAGCAGACGCATATATTTCCGGGTTGGATGAAACAGTGGATTATGGTTGGTTTTGGTTCTTTGTGCGCCCAATGTTGTGGTTGCTGCATGTGTTGAATTCATTTGTTATGAATTACGGTTTGGCGATTATTTTGATGACGTTATTGCTGCGCTTGGCGATGTGGCCACTTACGCGAAAATCATATGTTTCGATGATGGCGATGCAAAAAATGCAGCCGGAAATGGCGCGTATTCAGAAATTATATGCAAACGACAAAGCGCGTATGCAAATGGAAATCATGCGCCTGTACCAAACGAACAAAACATCGCCTATGTCAGGATGTTTGCCATTATTAATCCAGATACCAATTTTCTTTGCGTTGTATAAAGCGCTGTTGATATCTGTTCAGATGCGCAGTGCACATTTCTTGTGGATATCTGATTTGGCGGCGATGGATCCATATTTCATTTTGCCAATCTTAATGGGTGCAACGATGTGGCTGCAACAGCATTTGCAAACGGCATCTACTATTGGTGCGCAAACAAATGATGCGGTTGCCCAAACCCAAAAAATGATGAAATGGATGCCGTTGTTATTTACGGTGATGTTTGCATGGATGCCGGCCGGACTTGTGCTGTATTGGACAGTGTCGAATATATTCGGCATAGGCCAGATGTATTACATTAAAAAATTAAAGAAATAAATCATGCGCGCCGATGGCGCGCATTTTTTTGAACAGTCCACTTGGTGTAATTACACATGGTGCATTATACCTGATTGCTGTTTTACACAAGGCCACACAAGTTCTGCATTTACGTGCACATCGTAACATATCACGGGGCAGGGCACGCCCCTGTACACAGATAAATTTCCAACCATGCGCATGCAAAATTTGTATTGCGCGCAGTGAAAGATATATTGTTGCAATGTGTCCGCGCCGCACGAACTGATACATAATGTATCGATTGGGTGCAATACACATAATCGGTGCACAATGCCGCAGATGTCTGCAAAATATGCGCGGCATCAAGTGCGATGTATTTGGTGAAAAAGCGATAATAATCATTGTGAATCCTGTTGTATAAAAGCCTGGCGCGCCATTTCTTGTACCTATTCTATCCATCCCAATGCGATTGCAGCATCACAGACGGTATCCATTGCGTTGCGCCATAATGCAGCTGCACGATTTTCGGCCCATATGTATTGGTGCGGAGCGCGCCGCCGGTCGCCGAATTTTTTCATTACAGCCAACTGTTCGTCTGAAAGTTTTCCGGACAGATACAGTTTTGTTATAAGTGTTTCTACATCCAAAACTTCGCAAACGCGCCGCGTTGATATTCCGCGATTACGTGCAAAACCATTTTGCACAGATTTGGAATATAAAAACCAAAACCACAGTTGTTCTGCGTTTTGGAATTTTTCAGCATTAGATGTTACGATTTCTGCATTTTGTTTGTTCATTATGTCCCTCCTTGGATTACGAAAGTTTTACGATTGTATGTATAAGGTAATAAGTTGATTCTGTAAAATATTACAACTCTTGGTTGAATAACGAATCAGATTTTCGATTCGTTACAAGATTTTCTTCTTTGCTGTGCGAATCGCGAAATACAGAAAATTTCACCACCAGCAAATAAAAAGCGCGCCAAATGGCGCGCATAATTTTAATATCGATTTTATTTATAGTGTACTTTTCATCAACGTCAAGCCCAATTGAAAAATTAATATACTATTGGTGGGAAACAGTCACCGCCACCATCGGGGCAACAATTGAATCCTTGTTCACCCATATCAGTATATGTTTCACCCGGACAGCAACCGTATTCGTCGGGCAACGCGCCACCTTCGCATGTGATAACGTTTTCGACTGGTGCAGTCTCGGTGGACGTGGTGCTTTCAAATGGATTTTGAATCGCGCCACTGTCATCATATGTAAGCCCCAGGATATCTTCGTTATACGCCTGATTTCCACTTATGCCTGTTATACCACCCGCATTGGAATTGACTGTACCATAATTGGCCTGGAACTGTTTTTGCTGGTCTTGATACAGTGCATCCTGTTGTGCATTGCTGATTGCCTGGTAATTCATTGATTGACAATATGCCAACACAGTTCTGTAATCATACCCCGATTGCATAATCTTATTCAGCTGATTTTCATCAATATCCCATAAACCATCGTCTGTTTGATTGGTGCAAAAGTCACTTAAATCAAACGAGCGTACCTGGCCAACCCATGACGGATCACTATAATCCACTCTCAATGGTCTATCGCGCCACTCTTCGTTTCTTTTGTTGCGTGGATCCTCGGTATTTGATGCCTCTTGTACATTTTTCACTGAACACTCTTTGCTGTTATCGTTGCCGCATGTAATAACCAAATCGCTTGGCGAATACACAGTTATACGTGTGCCGGCGGCGATGGAAAACGGTGGAACAGTATTATCCATTGCGTCAACCAGCAATTTTTGCGCAACCTGATTCCATGCAGTAATAAGTTCCTGTTTTGCCAACTCAGACGACCGCACAGTTCCACTTTGCACAACTGTGTTATTATCCAAATCAATTTGATTAACAAATGTGTCGGCAATTGGTGCAATCATATTAACCGCCGCCGGTACAATCGCAGTCAACATTGGCATAACCAATTGTTCAACATAATCGGTGCTGCCGTGCCCTGGCACGCCCACGCGTCCTTGGGAATCGGCTGAAAATGGTGCCTCTTTATGGAAGTTAAATTCAACGCCACTGGGCAATATAAACTGATACCATTCAATATTCATACGTCCCACTGTTTGATACGGGCCTGGTAATTCACCCGTCACATAGCCCAACATCAAAGTTCCCGTTGGAATAACAATGGTACGGCCATCGTCGGCATAAACGTTGCGATCAACAGTTGCACGCACGGGCAGTGTTTTATTGTTACAGGTGTTACCATTGCAGTTATATAATGATGGGTCGGCGCGCACTTCGGACACAATTGTTGCTGGAATAGGTTTGTATTGGCGCAACACAAATTTTCTGTCGAATGGATCAGATGAATATACTGCTGTGGAACTGCTTGTACCAACAATAACACCGTCACTTACAGACGTATCAACAAGATGGAATGCTGTCTTGCTGGCTTCGGCTGCGGGCCACACAAGATTGTTTAATTCCGTTGTGGATAATTGCAAGGCCTTGTTAGCAGTGCGTGTGGTTGCCGGGTTTGATAACTGTGGCAACGCGCCATTGGTTATTGTGGTATAGCCAATGTGTTCCGCATCAGTCCCAATTTTCTGTGCAGGATTATCTATGTCCGTAATAATGCCGTTATCCGGATTATATGTACCTGTTGGATTGCTGCAATCAGTATCTGAAAACGGGTGAAAATAATACGCACCACCACTTGGGCGAATCCAACCACTTTGCACCCCTGATAAATTATACCCAGGCATTGCAAAATCGGAACATGCCTCGGGCGGGCGAACGTATTCAGGTTCGTCCAATTCAACTGGTTGCGGATCAAACGAAAAATCGATTGCCGGCATTGCAATATCCAAAGCGTCAGAAACATCCGGTTCTGGGGTGTATACAGGCTCGGGCTCTGGCAACGGTTCGGGTTCTGGCAATGGTTCCGGTTCGTACACAGGTTCCGGCTCTGGCGCAGGTTCTGGCTCTTGTGGGCTTTCTGCGCCCAGCACCATAATAACTTTTTCCTGTTCAGACATAATATCAGGCGCGTTTACATCACGCCAATCAATAATAATTTCAGTTGTTTTTACATCCGCTGCAACCGTTGGCGCATATGAAAG
The DNA here is from genome assembly GCA_017694175.1 of Candidatus Enterousia excrementavium. GTDB lineage: Bacteria > Pseudomonadota > Alphaproteobacteria > Rs-D84 > Rs-D84 > Enterousia > Enterousia excrementavium. The sequence continues at coordinate 26,338 of JADINE010000036.1, forward strand.
CACCATTGTACACGATAATTCAGAATCAACAGTTCCACCACTGCCCGTGCATGTTTCCTGGGGCGTGGCCAAACCGGGAACATCCTCGGCCGGGTAAATTTTTAAAATTTTCACCGGTTTATTCGCCGAAATTTTGACAGTTTGCGATTTTTGCTGACCAACAATAACATTTGCCCAATCAATTGTATCAGGTGACACAGATACCTTTATCGCGATTTCGTCTGTGTTTTCCAAGTTTTCCTGTTCTTCATTTTTATTGGTAAACAGCAACGTTAATAAAATCAACACAACGACAAAAGCCGCGGCCAGCAACAGCCATTGAATATGCTTTGGCGTATTCTTTCGCAAATCAGAAAATTGCTTTTTTATTTTGTTCATTCCTGTGCACTTTCCACGAATAACGGTTCAAATTTATTGAATTCTTACCACATTGCACGCAACACCACTGAATTCCAGCAATTTGTTACACAATTCTTGGGCTGTGACAACATCTGGCAATGGTCCAATGCGTAACCGATACAGGCGTGCAGTTGATGATTCAGAACCCAATTCACCAACCCCTTGTTCATCCACGGCAAAGAACACCATATCTTTGTACGGGGTCAAGATTCCCTGGCCATCGGCGCCGCTGAATTTAGCCAGCAAATTCGCCCAATAATCATCCAATGCTTTGACCGATGTATCAGATTTTAATTCAACCGCAACACCCGTCTGATTGCTGGTAATAAGCGGAATATTTGATTGTGGCAAGAACGACCCCGCAGTCAGGCGTTCTGTTGGAATCATATTCATCCCAGATGTGCCGCCACCTGCTGCGGCTGTTGCAACCCCAGGCACGCCATAATAGCCCGCAGTTGTTCCCATCGGCATATTGCCAACCATCATAGGTGTGGTTGTGTATCCATTGGCAGACGCGTTAATCGCGTTCACATCGGCGGTATAGGCAATATTATTCAATGATTGACCAGACATAATGCTTTGTGCAACATTCGCCTCGGCCAAAGCCATAACCGATGCAGTATCTGCAATAAGGAACGGTTTTTCGCGCTTTTTGATGCACACAATGCGTTGCCCGCTGCGCAAAACCATATCACCCACAGCCTCGACAATAAGCAAGCGCCCATCTTCGCCGTCCGTGCGGAATCCAACGGGTGATTCACCGCCCTCGATTAACAGTGATACAACAGGGCGCTGGGTCATAGAAATAACTTTGTCGCCAAAATCAATGTATGTAAATATCTGATCGCGCCACACGCGTTCAGGTGCAATTACATAATCATCAGGATTTGGAACAAAAATATCCAAATCGAAACGGAATTCAGACGGATCAATCTTCATTGATTTAATCCACCCGTAATCTTCGCCGTCAACACCAACAGTATTTGCCGTGCTGGACGCAGTTTTGAATATAGAAGAAGAACCGCTTACCGCATTCACAGCACCCGTTGTGGTATTCAAAGTACCATTCCCATCCAGCATCACATCAACCTGGGAATAGGTAATTTCACTGGAATTTGATGGTTCACTGCGCAGATAAAACGTATACACGTTCCCAGATTCCCCAGTTACAATCATATTAGTATCTGATCCCTGGTTACTTGTCACCGGCGTTATATACATTGTATTACTGCCTTTGGCGGTTTCTATGCTGAACAGGCCGTTATTACCAATAACAGCATCAGCAATTTTTTCACCATTCGGCAAAGTCACCAGCGTTGTCATTCCGTTACGCAACTTAATGGGCAAAACACTTCCCTTTGACCAGGTCAATTGTGCGTATCCAGGCTTTAAACTGCCCGATGCCATATTTGCAGTTGGATTATCCCATGCGGCCTGGATGCCATAATTTGTGCCAGTTGCCGCCATCGCACCGCCACACAACATCATTATGCAAATTACGGATACATTTAACTTTAACGCCTTTGCAAAACTCATGACCATTTTCCTTCCGTTTCTGTACTGTTACTATATATCGCCATCGCCGGCCAGATATCCCGTATCCAGCGGATCGCCATTGCCAGATTCAATTACATATTCCGATACGCGCACGCCCAGCGGATTGTTAAATTGATCAGACCATTTTATTTCTGTACCATCTGCGAAATCAAGTTTCAATCTTATTTTATAATCTTTTCTGTCCATCTGTCTATTATTATCTGAACAAAAATACCTGAAATTAACAGAATATTCATTTGTGTCCAGGTTAACGGGCTCTATGGCGTTATTTTCAAATTCCACAGAACAAGAAAATTCGAAATCAGGCACGCCACTCATCCACGCATTCCACATATTAGTCTGCGTAAAATCGTTAAACACCTGGGGCGAAGACCAAGCATACACAACCCCATCAACATCAGTCCCCCATTTTGTGCGCATTTCACGAGCATTTGGCACAACTTCATTTCTGGCACGAATGTATTCACGAATGAACGAACGAATAAAGTTGCTCATATTTCTGTCTTCGTTCGGAATCATTTCGCGCAAAATGATGTTGATATCGTTTTTAGGGGCAGTAAGCAAAAAGAACACCTGTGGTCGATCCAATGGATACATTTTGTACAAAGTAAACCCCAACGCCCCCAGCACAACAATCATTGCTGCGAACACAAAAATCAACAACCTGGACAGCAAAATCGGCGGTTCTACGCGGGTTTGCAACGGTATTCTCTCCTTCTTATTAACCAGATTGTAGAAAAAAATCAGACATATACGCAAGTAAAAAAGTTGTCTTTTTAATAATTTCCGCGCGAATATTAATGTGCGATGCCAGGGCAGTGTTTTTACCCTGTGAAACATGTAACTTTTTGCTTGCAGTGGAAAAATTAAAAAAGTATAATACTTTCCGCTTGATTTTCTGTATCTATGTGCTATCTTTACCCGGACTGCGGGGTAATGCGGCACAGGGAACGGGTAGTTTTACAAGTTACAGGGGCATAGTTCAACGGTAGAATATCGGTCTCCAAAACCGCGGATGAGGGTTCGATTCCTTCTGCCCCTGCCACAAAATTCACCAAAATATGCTTGCCATATTTTGGGGAATTTTAAGTCATGGTGCGGGTAGAGGAAGCGAACCCGAATACATAAAATGTTGGGTTCGCATACGAGTTGGATTTTGCAAGCGCAGTGCAGCGAAATCCGTACGAGTGGTGAGGCAACGCCGAACTTTCCTTCTGCCCCTGCCACGAAATTTCGTTATTGGCAACGCCAATCAAGAAATTTCAGTGCCCACCGAAGCGTTTCGCAAAGGCGGGCAATCGCGAGATATTTGGGATTGTTTATATGAAAAAAGTACTGGAATATATAAAATCGGTTCGCGGCGAATGGTTTAGAATCGTATGGCCATCGCGCGACAGTGTTGTTCGTGCAACTATTATGATTCTGGTATTTTCCGGGGCCGCAGCGTTGTTTTTGGCTTTGGTTGATGGTGTTTTAAGTGCGTTGGTAACGTGGATTTTCTAAACGGGCAAAGGGTGTATATTATGGAAGATAAAATGCAATGGTTCGTTGTGAATGTTCATACTGGGTGCGAGGATAAAGTTGCACGCGGTTTGCGCGAACAAATTGATAAACGTCGCCTGAATGCATATTTTGGTGAGATTTTGGTGCCGACCCGTGAAATTACTGAAATCAAGGCTGGTAAGCGTGTTAAAACTGAAAAGAAATTTTTCCCGGGCTATATCGTTGTTCAAATGGTTATGAACAATGAAACGTTTTCGTTGGTAAAATTAATGCCCCAGGTTGTGATGTTCCTGGGTGCGAAAAACAAACCAATCGCAGTAAGCGAGGAAGAGGCCCGTCGCCTGTTGAAACAGGTCGAAGAGGGCAGTGTCGTCACCGAAGATGTCACATACGAAGTTGGCCAGGAAGTGCATGTTATCGACGGGCCGTTTTCTGGGTTCAATGGTGTTGTGGCCGAGGTTGACAATGTAAAACAAAAAATGACCGCGACAATTTTGGTGTTCGGTCGTGAAACCAGTGTCGAATTGGATTTCGAACAGGTCGAGAGGGTATAAATTGGCATTGTACAGGGATTTAACCGGCAAAATTCGGGTTGTGATATCACGTGATGAATTAATGGATTTGTTGCAAAACTGGCGTGAAAAATCCGAAACGAAACAGTTGATTGCCAAATTAAATGCTGAACGGTGTCAATGGATTGATAAATTGGTGGCCGAATACGGTCCGCGACGCAAATAAAAGTTTTTGGATTTTTGTGGCGTGTGCCAATAAAAATCCGCCCGTGGTAGATGCGCCACATCGTACCACGACACTAACCAAAACAATGGAGTGATAAAATGGCAGCAAAAAAAGAAGTCAAGGGAGTGGTCAAACTGGTCGTTCCCGCGAAACAGGCGAATCCTGCGCCACCGATTGGGCCGGCGTTGGGTGCGGCTGGTGTTAATATCGCAGAATTCTGCAAACAGTTTAACGACAAAACGGCTGATAAAGAACCGGGTATGCCGATTCCGTGCATTATCACAGTTTATACGGACCGCAGTTTTGAATTTATCATGAAACTGCCGCCGGTGTCTTACTACATTAAAAAGGCATTGAAACTGAAAATCGGTTCGCACAAACCAGGCCGCGATTTTGTTGGTACAATTACAAAAGACCAAATTCGCGAAATTGCTGAAAATAAAATGCCGGATTTGAATTGCTCTACCATTGAATCTGCAATGAATATCGTTGCGGGTCAATGCCGTTCAATGGGCGTAAAGGTGGAGGAATAAGATATGAAAACGACAAAAAGACAGCAAACTTGGGCTAAATTGGACCAAAATAAAGTTTATTCTGTGGCCGACGCCATCGAAGCTTTGCGCGAATATACGTCCAAAAAATTTGATGAAACATTGGAATTGGCAATTCGTTTGGGTGTTGATGTTACCAAAGCGGATCAAAACATCCGTGGAATGGTTTCTTTGCCAAACGGCACAGGTAAAACAGTTCGTGTTGCAGTGTTTACTGTTAACAGCGCGGACGAAGCAAAAAAAGCCGGTGCAGATGTTGTTGGCGGCGAAGATTTGATTGAAAAAGTTGCCGCCGGTGAAATCAATTTCGACCGTGTTATTGCGACACCTGATATGATGCCAAAAATGTCTAAGGTTGCTCGTATTTTGGGGCCAAAAGGTTTAATGCCGAACCCGAAATTGGGCACTGTTACAAACAATGTTGCTGATGCTGTTGCCACAGCCAAAGCGGGTCAGATTGAATATCGCGCTGAAAAGAACGGTATTATTCACGCTGGCGTTGGTAAAATGTCATTTGCAACGGATAAATTGGTCGAAAACGTTAATGCGTTGGTCGAACAATTGAAAAAGGTTAAACCTGCATCGGTCAAAGGTCAATATATCTTGGGTGCGGCAGTCGCTACAACCCAGGGTCCAGGTGTAAAGGTTGACATTAAATAATAAATCGCCGTGCGTGCAAAGCGCGTGCGGCGTACAGATTTCTGTCCAAGACTGATGGTGCCCGATATCGGACTTAATTGCCATCATAGACAAAGAAAAAATTCTTTGGGGCAGGAACTTGGCCCCACCCAACGGCAACGTTGGATGGAAAGTTTAACAAGAACAGGGATTTCATGGCGTTGCTTTGAAATCTGGCAGATAAGGGTAAAGATATGAGACGCGAAGAAAAATCAGATTTGATTTCAGCGTTGCAATCGTCCTTGAAAGAAGCAAACGGTGTTTTCGTTGTTGAAAACCATGGTTTGACTGTGAAAGAAATGGAATCATTGCGTAATGAGTTACGTCCATTGGTTTCTGTGTTCAAAGTTGTCAAAAACCGTTTGATGAAATTGGCGTTAAAAGATACCGATTTCGAACCCGTATCAGACATGATGAAACGCCCAACAGCGGTTGCTGTGGCAACTGACGGTTTGGCGGTTACCAAAGTGTTGGCCAAATTTGCGGATGAACATCCGAATTTGACAATTATCGGCGGTAAAATGGACGCGGGTGTATTAAGCAAAGACGATATTTTGCAATTATCCAAACTGCCGTCCCTGTTGGAAATTCGTGGCAAAATCGCGCGTATATTGGTCGAACCGGCCTCGCGCTTGGCTCGCGTTTCCGCAGAGTATGGAAAAAAGAATTAAAACAAACCAGAATATTAATATTCTGATTATATAGGAGCAAAAAAATGGCAGACATTCAAAAATTAGTTGAAGAATTGTCAAAATTGACTGTGATGGAAGCAGTCGAATTGTCCAAAGCATTGGAAGAAACATGGGGCGTTAGTGCCGCCGCCGCTGTTGCAGTAGCAGCCGGTCCGGCCGCCGCCGCAGCCGAAGAAAAATCGGAATTCGATGTTGTTTTGTCCGATGTTGGCGCAAATAAATTGGCCGTTATCAAAGCGGTTAAAGAAATGACCGGTTTGGGCCTGACCGAAGCCAAGGCATTGGTCGAAGCGGCACCAAAGACAGTCAAAGAAGGCGTTGCCAAAGATGAAGCCGAAAAAATGAAGGCTACATTAGAAGCCGCCGGTGCCAAGGTTGAATTGAAATAATTCAACCCGAACCGTTCGGTTCAAATACACCAAGTCGCGGTAATATGCCGCGCGGCCTGTCGCCCATCCGGGATTTTCCTGGGTGGGCACCAAGGCGTAAAAATATATAAATACAGTTTTGTTTGCAAAACGCATAAAAAAAAGGATTGATACCAATGGCAGTTATCCAGAAATTCAGAAAATCTTTTGGAAAAAGTTTTTTGCAAACTCCGCTTCCTGATTTAGTTGAAATTCAATATAATTCTTACAAAGATTTCCTGCAGGCAGATGTTGAACCGCAAAACAGAAAAAATATTGGTCTGCAAAATGTTTTTACATCAATGTTTCCAATTCGTGATTATGCGGGCATTGCTGATTTGGAATTTGTTGAATATACGTTGGACAAACCGGTATATAATGTCAAAGAATGCATGTTGCGCAATTTGACATATTCCAGTAAATTGAAACTGAAGCTGAGATTGATTTTGTGGGATGTCGCAGAAGACGGCAAAAAAACGCTGCGCGATATCAAAGAACAGGAAATATTCATGGGCGATGTGCCGTTAATGACGGGACGCGGCAGTTTTATTGCCGCCGGCGTTGAACGTGTAATCGTGTCGCAAATGCATCGCGCCCAGGGTGTCGTGTTTGCCACAACCAAGGAAGCAAAAATTGCCGGTAACCCAATTACATATACTGCACGTATCATCCCAGAACACGGATCATGGATTGATTTCGAAGAATCCAAGGGTGTCATTTATGTTCGCATTGACCGTCGCCGTAAAATACCGGCAACGGTTTTATTACGTTGCTTGCCCGCCGCAGATGATGAAAAGAAATGGCAGGCTGATCCGCGCAAACCGACAATTCGCGGAATGGATGACACGGAAATTTTAAGCGTGTTTTATAACCGTATCCCATTAAAATTTGATGGAAATATGTGGATTGGCCAAACCGCGGCATTCGCAGGATTGGATAAATATCGTTTAAATTATGATTTAATTAATCCGCGTGATAAAAAGCCATTGGCATCCAAGGGTGACCGTATGAATGCCAAGCGTTTGAAACGCGTTATGGATGCATCCAAAGAATTCGGTATTATGCCGGATGCAATGGTTGGTGAATATTTGTTTGATCCGATTTTGGATGCGGATGGCAATATTGTTTATCGTTCTGGTACTGAAATTACACCGGATGTTATGGCCGATTTGGAAAAAATGAACGTTGGTGAAATTTCATTAATCGCCATTGATAATACAACAGTTACGGCGCATATGCGCAATACATTGATTGCCGATAAAACAGTAAATCGCGAAGAGGCCCTGATTGAAATCTATAACAT
>JADINE010000037.1 GCA_017694175.1 Candidatus Enterousia excrementavium
CCAGGCGAAAATGTTTCCAATCTAAATCCGGGAAAGTTTTGCGCAATGCGCGTAATTTATCACCATATCCAAACAATTTTTCATCGCGCACCCATTGCCGCCATTTGTGCACAGGTATGCAAAACGACAAAACCCACAATGTGCCAAAAAATTGTTTCCACGGTGCCATGATGTACAAATGGTATTGAAAAAAAATAAAAAAACAAGTAATTTATAGGCATGTTCAAACCAGGCGACGTTGTAAAGATTTTAATACCTAATGTTGTAAACACAGGTTATGATTATCGATTAACCTTGGCGGCTGACCTGGGCACATTTGTGCGTGTCAGTGTTATGAACAGACCCTATGTCGGCATTGTATACGGCGTTGGCGACAGTAATTTACCCCCAGATAAAATAAAAAATACGCTTGAAGTTTTTCCAGAACACTTATCGATTGCGGATTTACAGTGGATTCAAAGAATGTCCACCTGGACGTTAATGACGCCTGGGGCTGTGTTGCGGTTAATAGTAAATGTGCCCGATGCATTTTCTGCGCCCCGTATGGAACAGTTATATGTATATAACCCAGACGATAAAATTCGCATGACTGATGCCCGGCAATCTGTGGCGGATGCATTTGCGTCAAATAACAATGATGCAATGAGTGCATCAGATATTCAAAACATATCACATGTAAGTGCGGCGGTGGTTCGTGGCATGATTTCGCGCGGTATATTGGTGCCAACCACTGCGCGCAGTGTGGAAACAGATTTTTCACAATACCAATATCGCGATATGGGAAATGTTACATTAAATGCAGAGCAATCGGTCGCTGCGGCTGAAATATGCACTGCCGTTGACAAAGGTGGTTTTTCTGCTTTTTTACTGGATGGCATCACCGGCAGTGGCAAAACCCAGGTATATTTTGATGCAGCCTGGCGTGCATACAGTCGTGGGGCGTCTGTATTATTAATGATGCCTGAAATTGCATTAACGGCCCAGTTTATGTCGCGTTATGAACAACGCTTTGGTGCGGCGCCCATTGTGTGGCACAGCAATTTAACCGCTGCACGCCGTCGTGAAATTTGGCGCGGTGTGTTGCACGGCGATATTCGTATGGTTGTTGGTACGCGCAGCGCATTGTTTTTGCCGTGGCAAGATTTAGGCCTGATTGTCGTGGACGAAGAACACGACACTTCGTATAAACAGGAAGATATGGGGAATTACCATGCGCGCGATATGGCCGTTCTGCGTGCAAAAATTGCGGGGTTCCCAATTGTGTTGGCCAGTGCCACTCCATCGGCTGAAACATTACAAAACGTGGCTGACGGCAAATACAGGCGCCTGAAATTGACGTCGCGTTTTGGCGGCGCATCTTTGCCCAAAATCGAAACCATAGATTTGCGTGAAAATCGACCCCAGCAATACACATTGCCATCTGATGCAGCCGATGCGGCGCCTCGGGCGGGATATTTGTCGCCTGTGCTGTGTGAAGCTGTGCAAGAAACATTGGATGCCGGGCATCAGGTTATGTTATTTATAAACCGGCGTGGTTTTGCCCCGATTGTCCAGTGCAAAAAATGTGGTTGGGTGGCCCAGTGCCCGGATTGCAGTGTGGGCATGACTTATCATAAACATCTGGGCAAACTGTTGTGCCACATGTGCGGGCGAACGATGGCGCTGCCGGATAAATGCCCGGAATGTGGGGATGTGATTTCATACCGCGGTGCAGGGTTGGAAAAAATAGAAGAAGAAGTCTCGGTAAAATTCCCATCTGCGCGCACGGCGTTGGTTTCCAGCGACACAATCATGTCGCGCCAGGCATTGGAACGCATAGTGCACAAAATGGAAAATGGTGAAACAGATATAGTTATTGGTACTCAAATTTTGGCCAAAGGTCATCATTTCCCAAATTTGACTTTGGTTGGCGTGGTTGATGCAGATATGGGGCTGTTTGGTACTGATTTTCGTGCGGCCGAGCATACGTTTCAACAATTATTCCAGGTTGCCGGCCGGGCGGGGCGGGGCGATGCGCCTGGGCGTGTGTTGCTGCAAACGTATCAGCCGACTCACCCTGTGTTACAGGCAATTTGTGACGGCAATCGCGATGCGTTTATGGCGGCCGATATGGCCGGACGTCGTGCGGCAAAAATGCCACCGTATGGCCAATTAATCGCATTGATAATCGAGGCAAACAAAGAATCCACACTTAAAAATTTTTGTGCAGCATTGGCGGCTGCGGCACCCAAGGCGACCGGCGTAAAAATAATGGGACCAATCGCAGCGCAAATATATCAGGTTCGTAATTGGTATCGCATGCGTTTTTTGGTGGCGGGCGATGCGCGTGCAATGTTGCAGCCTGTGGTTTCGCATTGGTTGGGTTGCGTGCGTGTGCCTGCAAATGTTCGTGTTAAAATTGATGTTAACCCACAAAATTTTATGTAAACATGTAATAAAAAAATTCCCCATGTTCGGGGAATTTATTTATCTGTTGTGCGATTTAAATAATTGCTTAAATTTATCGGGTAATTCCAACAAAATATCAGTCAGCCCACGGCGTTCCAACATTTCTTTTTCGCGCTGTGCGGCGGCTTTCAGTTTATCAGCCTCGAATTTGCGCAGGGCTTCTTCCATGCTTTTTTTTGTTTGTGTTCTGCTTTGTGTTGCCATAATTTATCCTTTTGTTTTTTATACCACTTCTGTTACTGCGCGCAATGCCCCATCGCGCGACAATTGTACAACGCGAATTTTCTTTTTCATTTCTTCGATTAAATCAGTTCGGTCGTACGCTGGTTGAGTATGTAAAATTCTGTCTGCGAATGCGGCATAGGCGGCTTCGGCACTTTCTGCATGAATAGTTGTATAAAAATGGTCGTGCCCTGTACCCAGCATTTCCCACAATACGGCCGCATTATCGGTTGAAATTTCGCCCCCGATAATAACGTCAGGTGTCATACGCACCACCAAATCCAATAAACGCGCATAGTTAAAATCGTTTGTTTGTTCCGTGCGGGATAATATAAAATGCACACGATTCGCCTGGGGAACACGGATTTCCCGTGCATCTTCCACGGTTATCACGCGACTGTTCTTATCAATCAGGGTCAGCATATGATTCAGGAAAGTCGTTTTTCCGGTTGCAGTTGCACCACTGATTAAAATAGGACTGCCATCGTTAATAGCCGTCATTAATCGATCGTATGGATCATCAGGGCGTTTTGAGTCGCGTGGTTTTACCCGCATTAATTTTTGTCCGCGTTTCAAATGATAATTTTCAAAAGATGTATCTGGTGCAGAAGTCCCACGTATGTTCAAAGCAACCCCACCAGTAATATCGCGGTCGTCATATTGAACGTTTGGACCGGCAATGGCCGTAAATCTGTGATTGCCGGGCAATGTTGCATACACCACAGGCATTCCATGAATTGGGTCAAATGGGCGTTCATAAATATTTGCCACTGTATGAATTAAATCAATTAAATATTGCTTGGTTAAAACTTCGGCATTATACGCAACCCATGGCACGCGCGCATTATGCAGGCGCATCCACACTTCACCCGCGTGGTTTATGGCAATTTCTTCCACAAACGAAGGTTTGTAAAACTCTTCCAGTGGTTTTAATAAAGATTCTAAAACAACATTTGACATCAGACTAATTTTATCATAAATCGTGACTTGAATCAAAAATCTTTATTTGATAAAATTAAAAAAAAGAGAGATGCCATAATGAAGAAAACTTTGCTGTGTATATTGGGGTCAGTGCTTATGTTGGCGGCATGTAACACTGGTACGGATGTGCCATATAATGCCGAAGATTTCGCAACAGGTGGTGCCGATGCACCGCTGTACAATGAACGTACAAGCACATTTATGCAGGCCGAAAATCAATATGCCAATATTGATTCGTATAAACCAAAAACAGATGCAGAAAAAGAAGCCAGCAATAATCGTTGGAATACTGCGCGCATGGAAACCCGGTGGCAGGAATATCGCGGTACCATGGTGCGGGTTCAAATTTTGCTGGGTAATTCCGACGTGCGCGAAATGCGGCTGCGTTTGATTCAGAATGCTGATGGTATGGATATTGATGGCGATGCGCGCACCGTTTTGGCCAAGGTTGCTGATTATGAAATGAAACGTATTTGTGGCCGTAATGCAGACAGCATAGTTATGGTGTACGATCGCCCGTCATTTGATGTTATGCGTCCAACACCATATTACGATTACCGGGTCGAGGCCGAGGGTTCCACCATGCGTGAATATGGTTTCAGATGTGTATATAACAATTAAGGATAACATATGACAATATTAAAAAATGATACGGAGTAATGAATAATGAAAAAAGTAATATCTGCATTTGCAATTTGTGGTGCAATGTTTTTAACGCCCTGCGACAGTAACGCTGGCGCGCAAAATGGCGATATGGTTGTTATCGATTTTGTTGGTAAAAAAGATAATGTGGCTTTCGAGGGTGGTACCGCCCAGAATTATCCATTGGTTTTGGGCAGTGGTCAATTCGTTTCCGGGTTCGAAGAACAATTGGTTGGCATGGAAAAGGGTGAAACACGCGATATTAATATTACATTCCCGGAAAATTATTATCCTGAATTGGCGGGCCAGGACGTAGTATTCACTGTAACGGTAAATGAAATCGTAAAACAGTAAATCGCACAGAGTAATAAAAAAACGCCCAAATGGGCGTTTTTTTATTCATCCACAGCAACAATAAATATTTTTAATTCATTCGCGCGTTTGATAACTGCGTCGCGGTCTACAACAAAGCATGTTTTTGTGTTAACAATAATTCCGCGCAAATTTGCCGCCGCCACAGCATTTACAGTATCAACACCGATGGCGGGAATATCAATTCGTAAATCCTGGCCAGGTTTAGTCATTTTTGCGAATACGCCACTGGATCGTTTACGATTTTTTCGCATTTCAACAACGCGTTCCAGCATTTTTGCGGTGCCTTCTGCGGCTTCGACGGCGATAACCTGTTTATCAACCACCACAGACGCCCCAATATCCGCCGCACCAATAGTATGCGACACATCAATCGCACGTTCCAGATCGCGTTCATCGCGTGCGCTGGGCTTTGTTTTAGTTTGCACGCCTGCGTGTTGGAACGTTAATTCAGGCGCCACATCCTGGGCCGCAACAATTTCAAACCCACGCTTTTCCAAAGCCTTGTTCAATGCAACTGCCATAGAATCGTACCCCCGTTGATGTTTTAAAATACTAAACAACAGCCCAATTGACCATAAATCAGGCCGCAAATCCGCCAAATTCGGGTGCCCCAGTGCCCCGACAAATGTTAATTTTTTTATTCCGCGTTTGCGAAATTGCCGCACAGCCGGCCACCCGCCCGCAGGACGCACCGCGATATCAGGTTTTAATCGTGGATCATAAAATGGTTTTAATCCGACAACGTACACATCCCACCCTGCGCGCCGCAAAGCATCGCGTGTAAAAAAAGGCAAATCCAATGCCCCCGCAACAAGGGCTATTTTTTTATCTGATTTTTTTACATTTTTCTTCATATTTTTAATGGTACGAATAAAACGGGCTGGAATCAAGTTTCAATTTATGTTAAAATTTTACTAACAGTGAATTTGGGTGAATACAATATGAAGAAAATATCATATCTGGGGATTTTATCTGTGTTGTTTGCAACGCCGGCGTTTGCCGCATATAACAGCGAACAATTCATTTCCGAAGTAATCGAGGGTGTCGATTTAGTCGGTGCGCGCGCCAACGTTGATAAACCGGATGCTGCGCCCGGTGAATTGGGGCTGGACGTGTATCAAACGGCTGATGCAGGATACAGCGAAGATGTCCAGGTGTTTATCCCAACAAAAATGTACATGCGCGCGGGGGCTGGGCTGAACCTGCCATTTGCAACCGACGCAGCGCGCATTGGCGATACTGAATTCGACAGTTCAGGCAGTTGGACAACTCAAATCGGCCTGGGGTGGAATTTGTCCTCGTATGTACGTACAGAAATTGATTTCCAGGAATCTACATTTGAATTTTCTGATATTGATGGCATGGGGGCGTCTTATCACACGTTGGGCGGAATGCTGTATTTTGATTTTGCACGCCGCTATGTTCAAACGGGTGATATAACGTATCGTCGGCGTTTCGTGCCGTTTATGGGCATTGGGGCTGCGGCTGGTGTGTATAAGTTTGATGGCCCGGGTGGTGCGGATGGATTTGTAATTGCGGCACCACGTGCCACATTGGGATTTAATGTGATGCTGAATGAATTAATCGGCATAGACATTATGTATCAATATCAAATGATGATAGGTAACGGATTTGGATGGGATGTGCGCGCCGGCGGTGTTGATAACATAAGCAATATCATGGCGTCATTCCGTGTGAATTTCTGATAGCGATGGGGATCCGAAAATGAAAACAAAATTTTTAACAGCGATTTTATGTGTGTTACCAATTGCGGCGAATGCTGCGATTCCTTATCGTACGGAACAAATCGATATGCCTGTGATGCAATCAACATCTGGCCAGGATGATCAGGCTTTGGCACGTTTGCGCCGGTTTTATGTTGGTGGTATGTATGATTTTACGATGTGGAATAATGGCGCAGATGATGTAACCAGTGTGTCGGGTAAAAATACGTCATCATTCGAAGCTGTCGCCGGAATTCGTGTATTTGATATTTTCAGAATGGAAGCGAACTATATCCGCACATCTGCCGAATGGGACGCATTCAAATTAACATCTGATACAGCGATGATAAACGCAATATTGGATGCGCGCATAGGAAACATGTATCGTCTGTTTTATAAACAGCGGCTTGTGCCATATGTTGGCGTGGGGGCGGGAATTTCGTGGAATTCTGCCGATGGTACAACAATTGAAAATAAAATAACGCCGGTGGTTTCTGCTTTGGCGGGATTATCAGTTGAACTGGGGCAATATTTTGCGTTGGATTTCGGGTACAGATACATTTATATGTTTACACCTGATTTCGCGGCAATATCTGATTTTGCGCCTGCTGGGCATCAGTTCCGTGTTGGCGCGCGTGTACATTTTTAAGTAAAATATGAAAACGTGTCCTTTTTTTGGTGTGTGTGGTGGGTGCAAATATGATGTTGCGTCCGATGATTATCGTAACCAAAAATTATCAGAAATTGCAGATTTACCAATAACGGCAAATGCCATCTGGACAGATGTTGGTACGCGTCGACGCGCAGATTTTGCGTTTTCCGATACGGCGTTCGGCTTTTATAAACATCGTTCAAAAAATATAGTTCCTGTGCGTCAGTGCCCATTATTGCGTGATGAAATTAATGTGCTGATTCCGCATTTGGCTGCGTTGCCGTGGGGTGGGGCGGGTGCGTGTTTGGTGACTGTGTGTGATAATGGCATTGATATTGCGATTACTTCGCCGGTGCCGTATTTTTCATCAGAATTCAAAACTGCTGTGGAAAAATTGCCTGGGGTTATACGGGTGACATGGAATACGCGCTGCGTTGCGCAGACTGTAACCCCAACGGTGAATTTTGATGGGCATGTGGTTGAATATCCATCAGGTGCATTTTTACAACCCACAGTGCCCAGTGAACATGCTTTGCGTGATTTGGTTGTGACGGCTGCGGCCGGGGCCAAACATGTGGCGGATTTGTTTTGTGGGCTGGGGAATTTCACATATGCGTTAAACGCAGATGGATTTGATATAGCCGGTGTCGGTGTAAAGCGTGATTTATTTTTGCATCCATTAACAGTGGGCATGTTAAAACAATATGATTGCGTTGTGATGGATCCGCCCCGTGCGGGCGCGTTTGCCCAGTGCAAAGAATTGGCAAAAAGTAATGTTGCGCGCATAATTTATGTTTCCTGTAATCCCACAACATGGCGACGTGACGCCGGTGTGTTAACACGCGGCGGATATAAAATGGTAACATTAATTCCCGTGGATCAATTCATAGGCAGCGCCCATTGGGAACTTTTTTCTGTATTTGTGAAATAAATTATTTGATAAAAAAACGCCGGCGGTTTCCCGCCGGTGTTTCCGAATGCCCCGAAAGGAAGGAAAGGAGAAAAAGAAATGGGCATTCTAAACTGCAATTGGGGTCCAGAGTCCAGAGGAGAGAGAATGTAGGAGGGAGTCTGAATCCCTGAACCCCAAAGGGTTTTCACCCCGTCGCCGGGGTTTCCCCCTTTGACGAATCGAAATGTAATACATTTTTTGATATTTGTCAAGTATTTTTGTCAAAATTATTTTTTAGTGTTATTTTTAGGATGCAAATCCCCGGATTTTCGGGGAATAGGAAATCGTCCTTGTTGTACGGGGTGGTTATGTGGAATAAAATCAATATCAGACATATGTCCCATATGTCCAAAATTCGGATTTGTTCCGAACCAGTAACCAGAGGAGAGAGAAAATGACACATGATGATGTCTGGCGGGCCATAGAACGTTTTGCGACCGAACACGGAATGTCTTGTTCCGGTTTGGCCAAATGCAGTGGGTTGGATCCGACTACGTTCAACAGAAGCAAGCGTTGGTCCAAAGAAGGTCAGCCACGTTGGCCGTCTACGAACAGTATTTCAAAGATTTTGGCATCCACGGGTGCCAGCATCCAGGATTTTACTAAATTCATAGATTCGCAGCATCAGACACATGAATAATTTTATGTGTTTTGGATACAGGCCGCGTATCTTGTGCGCGGTCTTTTTTATTGGACAATCTGGGTTGTTTTTATTATTCTGGAACCAGCATGTTGAATGGGATAAAAATTTTTTCATCGGACAATGTATGGCGCCAAATTCTGTCTGAATTTGGGGCAGAAGTGTTGGATGCACCGGATGTCGTGGGGGTGGATTTTGATGCATTGGAAATTCCACAACCCGCCACAGCAATGGAAATTAAAACCGCGATACAAAATGCAATTGATGGCAATATCCATGAATTGCACAAGATTTTAGGACGCACTGTTCAATTGCCTGTAACCCAGGCGCAAATAGTATTGCTGTTAAAAAAAACTGGTGGAATGCCTGCGTCTGATTTACGAACAGCGATGGGGTATTCGCCCAATGCCACAACGCACACAGTTGATACTGCAATTTATCAACTGCGCAAACGATTTGGGCGGAATTTTATTATAAATGATGGCGGGGTGTATAAACTTGGCGGGCTATAAATTAATTTCATTTGATAAAATCCCAAGTACGCAAACATATGCATTAAATTTAGTTGCGTGTGGTGATGCGCGTGATCGCACTGTCATTATGGCGGCGGCCCAATCGGCTGGCCGTGGTCGGTATCAACGTACATGGGTATCGCATCATGGTAATTTGTATGCCAGTTTTATTTATTTATGCGAGGAACGTGATCCGCGTTTGTCATATGTTGTTGCGGTGGCAGTGGCTGAAACGTTAATTTCGTTTGGCATACACCCGAAAATCAAATGGCCAAATGATATACTTATCGATGGGAAAAAAGTATGCGGAATTTTGATTGAATACGCAGGGCGTTTTGTTATTGTGGGCATAGGAATAAATATAAAATCTAATCCAACAGTGGCACAATACAAAACAACCAAACTGGATGATTATGCTTCGGTTGAAAAAACAGAACTGTTAAATAAATTGATGAAAAATCTGGATAAATGGCGGCGAACTGATTTTCCATTGGTTCGTGCGCGCTGGATGGATTTGGCCACTGGGCTGAATAAAATGGTTAAATATCGCGGGAACACTGTGGAATTAATCGGAATCAATGAAAATGGCGCGTTGGTGTTGCGCGACGGTTCTCGATACATGTTGGCGTATGGTGATGAAATCAGTATGTAGAAAATTTTTTGCTTGACTTTTGTATATAAATATGATATCATGTCTGGCATGAAAAGGTAAAAAAGTGTCCACGGGAAACCGGGGATTTTTTTTATTATCGGCCACACGTTTTCGTGTGGCTTTTTTATTTTCAATCACAGGGAACGTCATACATGCAATTTCAATTGATAACAAACCCAGATACATCAAAAAGTCTGGCATATAAAATCGCGCGAGTTGTATATGCGGAAACCGGCGCAAAATCTTTGCGTGTTGTCGAAGCATTAACGTCAATGATAAAAAATTTTTCTGTGGCATCTGAACATGATATGGAACAAATCATATCTGA
Organism: Candidatus Enterousia excrementavium; assembly: GCA_017694175.1. Taxonomy (GTDB): domain Bacteria; phylum Pseudomonadota; class Alphaproteobacteria; order Rs-D84; family Rs-D84; genus Enterousia; species Enterousia excrementavium. Next base: position 10,129 of record JADINE010000037.1, read on the forward strand.
TTCAAATGTATTCGAAGTATTAAAAACTTCATCACCATATCACGAACGTATGTTTGTTGCGCCAACCAGTTGCGGATTTCAAATGTGTTTGCGTGTGGCGGTTCGTATGCTGCACGGCATGTTGCCTGATTGTTGTTATGGTGCCACGCAATTTCATCATGATAACACAATACCCAAATGGGCAACATCGCGTGGATATATTGCAGACATAGATGGTTTGTTATTTTACTTGTGATACACAAATGGATTTATCATGAAAAAAATTATCAGCGGGGGATTTTTATCAGGGCACAGAACATACATAATTTCAGGCATTGGAATATTGTCGGCTGTGGGTGCATATGTTGTTGGTGACACAGACGTATTCACAATGCTGCAATCTGTATTCACATTGGGCGGGATTTATTTCCTGCGAAAATCCAGCGAAACAAAAAGGAAAACAAATGGAAAAAATTCCAGAAAAATTTCTGAATAAAGACGGATCATTAAACACAGACGCATTATTAAAATCATACTATGAACTTGAAAAGAAAATGGGCACGATGATTACAGTGCCTGGCACAGATGCCGATGCAGCAACACGTGCAAAATTTAATCATGCAATTGGTGTGCCAGATGATGCATCAAAATATCCAACAAATGAATTGTTCGATGACGAATCGTTGCGCGAAAAATTTTTTGAAATTGGATTAACAACATCACAAGTGGAAAAAATTTATCAAATTGCAGAAGAATTTTTAACACCTGTGTTGTCTGAATTATTCGATGTTCAAAATGAAACGAATGCAGTAAATGAATTAAAAAATTTTTTCGGTGATGAACAAAAAATGTGTGATGCATTGCGTGCAATAAATTCATTTGGACAAAAGTATTTACCCCAAGATGCGTTCAGCGCATTGTGCGCTACACCTCAGGGAATCCGCAGCATATACGCGATGATGCAATCAATTGAACCAACGATTCAAACAGATGACACAACGCAAAAAAATTTAACTGATGAAGAGTTGCGTCGCATGATGCGTGATCCAAAATATTGGCGTGATATGGATCCAGAATATGTAAGAAAAATTGAAAATGGATTTAAAAAATTATATTCATGATGAAAAAAATTCACTTTCTTC
>JADINE010000004.1 GCA_017694175.1 Candidatus Enterousia excrementavium
CTATCGTGGTGATATAATTAAAGAATTGCAAAAGTTGTGGACACAAACAAAAGATTCTGTGTATATGTCTGCGGCATATTTTGTCCCGGGCCAGGGCGGATTGGAACACATGCTGAACGAGGAAAAATCCGGTGTTCACATGACAATTGTTACAAATTCTTTGGCATCAACAAATGCGCCAACGGTGTATGCCAAATGGGAAAAATATCGCAAGCAGTTGATTGAATCTGGTGCTGATGTATATGAATTTATGCTGTCGGCGGAAAACTTGCGTGGTCAACAACATGATCGTGAACGCAAACAATCCAGTTTTTCTGTGATGCACAGTAAAACAATTGTGTTTGATGACGATATTTCATGGATAGGAAGTTTTAATTTGGATCCGCGCAGTGCATATTATAACACTGAAAACGTGGCGATTTTTGAAAGCAGTGATTTTGCGGCCAAATTACGCGAAATGATTATACGTGATACAAAAACTTCGTGGCGCGTTACATTGGACAAAGATGGCGATCCGGTTTGGACGGGCAGTCGCTCCGGCGATAAAAAGCCGCGTGTATATCATCACAGCCCAGACACATCCGTGTTCCGTCGCGCATGGAAGATTTTAACCAATCTGGTTCCGGAAAAATTCGTATAAAAAATATAATAAAAACACCGGCAAATGCCGGTATTTTTTACATAAAAAAACGCCGAAAACAAACGTTGAATTAGATTCAGCACCGTTTTCACAGGATAATTTTGCATGTTTCTCGGGCGACTGTCAATTAAAAAATGCCGAATCTAATTCAACGTTTTTGTACCGCCCAGGGGGAAAATGATGAGAGTTATAAACAAAATTTTAATGTCCTGTTTAACGATGTTGTTTTCGTGGCAATATGGTGCGCATGCATTTCATTACAATAAAAATTTATCGGCGGATTGTGACAGTTATTGTTCACAATACGGCGAAAAAAGCGGTGTGTCTGCGGGGCTTTTCCCAAATTATTATGGATATGATTATGGCAGATTCGGCAGTTGCCATTGTTTTACATCGGCTGAAATAAGTATTATCAGAAATTGTTATAACAAAGCCTGTACAGGTGCCAACATGACTGGAACAATGCGTGCGTATATTTATGTTCCTGCTTCCAGCATGTGGTGCAGTATGGCAACCGAAGGGGCTGTTGAAAATTGTGTTTGCAAATCTGGGTACTATAACGTTTTTTATTCCAACGGTCAGGGATTAGTATGCAATCGGTGCATTGCCGGCCATTATTGCACTGGTGGAAAAACTTTTTCTTGCTCGCGGGGATATTACAGCAATGCTGGTGCATCCAGTTGTTCGAAATGTCCGGATAATCCGCCGGCAACCAGTGCGTCGGCCGCCAATGGGATTAACAAATGTTATTTGCCGGCCAATGTTACGATTTCGGACACCAGTGGTGATTATCTGTTTACGAATAATTGTTTCTTTGCTTCATAAAAATGGCACCAAAAGTATCTGTTATTATTGCGAATTATAACAATGCCAAATATTTACCAGATTGTTTGCGCAGCGTTGCGACACAGTCTTTTTCTGATTTCGAATGCATTGTTGTGGACGATGGTTCAACTGATGATTCGGCAAAAATAATTCGAAAATTTGCACGCAAAGACGGACGATTTGTACCTGTGTTTCAGAAAAATGCCGGGGCATCTGCTGCGCGCAATCGCGGTCTGGATATGGCGCGCGGGGAATACATTGCGTTTTTAGATTCTGATGATTGTTTTTGTCCGGATGCATTGCTTATCATGTATAACCTGATTACGCAAAATAACGCAGACCTGGTTGGGGGTGGCGGTGCGCTTGTAATGGATGATTTCAAGTTATCCGATGGTCACACGCAAAATTTCATAAATCCTCCGTTTCGTGTTTATATGAATACAATCCCTGCATTAAAGCATATTGCCACGTTGGGTAATAATTACAGATTCGTGTGGGTATGGCGCCGAATGTTTCGTCGTGATGTTATTGGTGAAACGCGTTTTGATACGAATTTATACCCAGGCGAAGACACTTGTTTTATTTTGGAAGTAATGCCGCGTGCAACCAAAATTGTGGAAACGCCGGCTATGGTTGTATTTCACAGGTCTGCGCCAACGGCGATATCTGCGGCAGTGTTTAATCAGAAAACGTTTGCATATATAACCCCTACGATGCGCCGGTTACGTTGGATAATGGATACAATGTATCCAGCAAATTTCAGCGCATGGTTTTACAAATATTATATGGAACTGGTGATAAATGAAACAATTTGTCGCGCCATGAAATATGGTCGATTGCGGCACCAAGTTGCAGATCATCTGCGGCCGATATATGGCACACGTATTTTGCCAACTAAATATTTGCGGTGGCCAAAGCGTTTGATTTTTTGGTTGTTTATGAAGGTATTTTAACATGAAGTTATCGATTATTGTTCCGTGTTATAACGTTGCTCCATATCTGGAACGTGGGTTACGCAGTTTATCCAATCAAACACTGCGCGATGATTTCGAGATTATTTGCATTGACGATGCATCCACAGATGACACATTGGCGATATTAAATATGTGGGCTCAACGCGATTTGCGTGTACGTGTTTTGAAAAATAAAAAGAACAAAGGTGTTGCCGCATCGCGTAATCGGGGTTTGGACATGGCGACCGGCGAATATATCGGTTTTATGGACCCAGATGATTATGTTGACAGTGATTTTTTTGAACGGTTGGTAAACACCGCCGATGCCCAGAAATCCCAGGCCGCGTGTGGACAATTATGCGTCATAGAGGTTACCGGTAAAAAACACAAAGACCCTTATCGCAGTGTTACTGAATTGCGCAAAACGTTGCACAATTTCAAATATCACTATACTGCGATATACCGTCGCGATTTTATAAACGCACATAATATCAGATATCCAAATTTGTCCATTAACGAAGACAGCGTTTTTGAAACCATGGTAAAATGCGCAATGACGACAAATTTGCCTTTGGTATGTGGCACGTACTATTATTATTGCAGACGCATGGAATCGTTAAATGCAGATTGGTGGCCTGAATCAAAAATCAAAGAATCTGTGACAGGTGTTGAAACAATTATTGATATTTATAACAACACCCCAGTTACCATGCGAGATTATATATGCGGCGCATACGGATACTTTAATTATTTACGTGATGTTACTTTAATAAAGAACACAAAAACGAAAATATTTGTTGCTTCCAATATGTGTCGAATTTTCAAGAAAATGAAATATAAACAAAAACTGGGCACAGAAAACACCCCCCTGTACCTGGCGCTATTAAACGATGACCCAAACGGCGTAATTGATGTATTGAAAGCACAGAAATGGTATACGCGCACATATAAATTATTTGGGCGCATCAAATTCTTGACTGTTGCATTTACGCGTACACGGCGTGACATCCGTCTTTTTGGCATATTAATTTATCGTATGAATTTAACCTGATAAAAACACCGGCAAATGCCGGTATTTTTTTATTATTTAAATTGTGTTTAATGGCCGGCGGACTAAATTCATAAATAAAATTAATTGCAGATTTGTTGGGCGCACAATGCCACGAACTATGTTTTGGTATCCGCGTTCGTTTGTATCAAACGTATTGCACATTTCCAACACAGGAATATTGCACTCGCAGCGAATTTTTTCTATTTCCTGGCCCAGTGATAACTTTGTCATTTTGCACCCCACGCTTGTTATGCAACAAAAAACCACTGGAATAAATTCAAGTGGTTGGAGGATACAAACTATAATAGAGTATAGCGGGCTTATTCAACATATTCACCGCCCTCCAACCAAGAGTTGGAGATATTTCAATTACATAATTGCTCTATTGGGGTTTGTATGCCCCGCAACGGAACGCCCGCTGCGCCAGGAATTATAACACGGAAATTTTGCAAATGCAAACAGTGGCGGCACTTTTTCAATCTGTTTTTACAGTTGCAAAATTACGCCGATAATAAAAAAAGCCGGCATTTGCCGGCCTTTTTTATTCGCCAAACACAGTATTTAATTGCGTATTTACCCGGTAAAAAGTTGTGCATTTTGAAACATCTTTTAACCGGCGTGCCCCGATATAGGTCATATACGATCGCAGCCCACCCAAAATATCCTGGTTCATTTTGTCGATGGAACCGCGCAGGGGCACTTCTACAACGCGGCCTTCGCTGGCGCGATATTTGGGCATGCCGTGATAGTGCTTGTTTTGTGCATACTCAGACGACATTCCGTAAAACACTTTGAATTGTTTTGTTTCGATAACTTGCTTTCCGGTTTTTTCATCGATTTGATTAGTGATAAATTTTCTTTCGATAATATCGCCGGCGGCTTCGGCGCACCCAGCGTAAAACCCGCCCATCATTACAAAATCAGCCCCTGCGCCAAACGCTTTGCAGATGTCGCCAATATGCACCACGCCGCCATCACTGCAAATCATGCCGCCAATTCCGTGGGCAGTATCGGCGCATTCGAATATAGTCGACAATTGTGGCCGGCCAACGCCAGTAATTCTGCGTGTAATGCATGCGCTGCCACTGCCGATGCCGCATTTAACAATATCTGCGCCGGATAAAATTAAATCTTCCACCAATTCCGCAGTAACTGCATTACCAACCATAAGCAGTATATCAGGGAATTTTTGCCGCATTTTGATAACCAAATCTTTCACCCGTGGGATATATGCGTTCGGCACATCGATACAAATATTGCGGCACTTATCAGGATATTGCGTTAATATTGTTTCGATTTTTTCGTAATCTTCGTCCCGCAGCCCCATGGACAAAAACACATAATCGCGGCAATCATTGGTTGTTATGAATTTTATTAAATCTTCCAACGGATAGTGCTTGTGCAGGCAACAAAACATTTTATTTTGCATCATGTGCAACGCCACTTCAAAAGTACCCACGGTTGCCATATTTGCGGAAATAATTCCTGTGCCAACGATGCGGCGTGGGCACCATTTGAATTTGTATTCACGTGTAACTTCTACTTCTGATCTGGAATTAATAAAAGATCGTTTAGGTTTGACCAGAACATCTTTGAAATCCAGTTCTGTTTGTTCATAAATTTTCATACCCAATCCTTTTGTTACCTTTGATACAATTCATAATATGCCGCAAAAATTGTATCTGCAATAAAAAAGGGTAAAAAAGGCTGTAAAAAAACACGAAAAAAACATTGACGAATCGTGTTTTTTATTTGCGCGCCTTGTCACAATGTGATAAAATAAGATGTAATAGAAGGGAAGATTTTGCATGAAAAGATTAATTGCCGTTGTAAGTAGTTTGCTGGTTTTACCTGCATTTGCGGAAATTGCGCCCGAATATTATTACGCAGATTTGATGGCGCAATACGCGGATCAAATGCCGGATGCCCAGTTCATAGATGACGAGATTCCCCAGGAACCTGAATCCGAACCTGAAACGGACGTTGCCCCGGAACAGCCTGTGACGCCGGTGGTTCCAACGGCGGTAAGTCCCCGCAACGCCAGTGGTCGTTCCGCTGCCTCGCGTGCGGTGGTATCTAATACAACGACGTCCGCGCGAAATGTTGCGGCGCGCAATGTAACAAATGCGAATGTGGCGCGCAGCGTAACAACGCGTCCAACCACGGTTTCACGCACGAACACAACCACGTCACGTGCGGCAACAACAACTGCTTCGCGTGCATCAACTGCGCGTGCCACGGCAACAAACACAGTTTCAAATCGTCCGTCGGTAACGGTTCGATCCACGGGCAATGTTGCGGCAAAACAAACGCCGGGTGTAACATCGCGTAACGCGTCAAAAACAAATGCGAACACTGCACGTGCGTCAATTGTACAAACGGATACGGTGAATACCCCGCTGTATATCAGCAGCCGTGTTGGTGTAACCAATCCGTCCAATGTAACAACGCGTGTACCGACGATTCGTGTTGGTTCGGCCACAACGGCCACAACCAGCACAACAACGTCGTCTGAAACGGTTTCCAGTACGGCATCGATTGATGAATTGGCGCAATTAACCGATTATTGCAAGGCTCAATATGTGGCCTGTATGGATAATTTCTGTAACGTTCTGGATGATAACCAGGGTCGTTGCAGTTGCAGTGCCAACCTGGATAACTATGCCGAAACCGAAGCGGCTTTGAAGCAAGCCACCGAAGATTTACAAGATGTTGCATTACAAATTCAATACATCGGCCTTTCCGCGGATCAGGTTGAAACCCTGTTCACCCAGACCGAAGCCGAATTGGAAATGCAATCGTCCAGTGATAACAGCCAGTTAAAGAATGATTTGGATAAAATCAAAAACATGATTGTTGATGTTAAATCTGGCACACCAACCACATCAACGGGGATGAGTTTTGACCTGTCGGGGCTGTTGGATTTCACAATCGACAGCACTGGGTTTGATTTGTCGTCGCTTTTGGGCAGTATGAGTGGCAATAACAACAGCATCAGCAACCAGCGTGGCGATCAGTTGTACGATACTGCCTCGGCACGGTGCAAGGCTGCTGTGTTAAACAGCTGTGCGGCCCAGGGCGTTGATACAACAATCATTACCAATTCATATGATTTGGAAATTGACAAGGCTTGCATACAATATGAACGCGCATTGACTGAATCAAACGAACAAATGTCTGCGACGGTGCGTAACGCGAAAAGTGTATTGCAACGTGCACGTTTGATGGTTGCCCAGCAAAAGAATCAATATGATTTGCGTGGGTGCGTAAATGCATTGGATACATGTATGCAGGACGATTTCGTATGCGGCGACAATTACGAAAACTGCCTGGATCCAACCGGGAAATATATAGTAAATGGCGAAGTTGTCGTGGGCAGCACCCCTGGTGCACCTGGCGATATTGATGCCGCGATATATGAAACGTGGAATTATGGCGCAGATGGTGCAAATAACGCGTGGGGCTCGCTGGAAACGGGTGGCTCGGATGCTGGCGCAGATGGCAGCACACCAAACACGTTAAGTGACTATATAAATCAAACAGTTACGGATACGTCTGCTAAAAGTTCATCGACAAACATGTCAGAGTTCTTGCAGAACAAAATCGGATATCACGATGATTCAGATGGCAAGAATTATGGTATGTGCATGTCTGTTTTGAACATGTGCCAGGATGTAACATACAAAGGCAGTGGCCAAAACGCGGAATATAATCCACAAAATAATGTGATTAAAGAATTCCTGAATCGTACATTGGTTCAAATTAAATCCGCCCAGGATACAATTTTGGCGGACTATGCCGAAGAATGCATCACCGACGTTGCGTCTTGCTTGGCTCAAAATAATTATAATGTAGAAGCCACAGGTGAGATTGGTAACAACATCGCAATACGTGCATGCAAACCGATAATTACAACGTGTATGAGTTTGAATGATGTTGATTCCGATGGTTCAGAAACGGGGGGATCGATTTCGGCCACAGACTGGATTAAAAACATCATGAGTAATTAAAAGGTAATTTATGTGCATATACAAACGCCCCAACGGGGCGTTTTATATTTACTGTACGCCACGGCGCGCCACGGCAAAAAATACCCCGCATTAATCGCGGGGTAATTGTCCAATATAAGTTAATTTACTGTTTTTTTATTCGGCATTAAAACGCCAGGTTCAAACGAACACCAACTTCGGCTTTGACATCTGTGCCATTTTGAGAGTTAGCATGCGCTTCGTCGAATGTGTATTCGCCGTACACAGCAACCTGGACATTGTCTGTCAATTGATTTGCCGCAGACAGTGTTACGATGTATTCATCGAACCCATCGTTCATGTCGGACAGTTGGGCAATTAAACCATTGACCAATGCCGGGGCGGCCGGATGTGCGCCAGCGGGCAATTCTGTAGCCAAGCTTTTAACACCATTGTCGGCGTGGTGATTATATTTGAATCCCGCACCGAATGACCAACGGTCGTTTAACTGATAAAACGCGTTCAAACCAAAGTTGATTTCTGTTGTGGATTTCAGGTTAACAGAAATCTCACTTGGGATACCCAATGTAGTCACTGCTACTGGCCCCATGGGGTCCATTGGAACCGTCAACCCGGCTACATCAATCACGTTGTTGCTGTTGCCGAATGTTTTCAGAACTTCCACAAACGCGCTGGTGGTCAATTTGCTCCAAGTTTTACCAAAGCGAACACCGGCGTCAAAGCCCCAGCGACCGTTTGAATAGTTGTCATACTGGAAACCACGTTCCAATGTGTACGCGCCACGCATTTTGTTAATGCCGCCCAAATGAGCATCTGCATAAACATCCAATACGATATCGTCGGACGTTTCAACCGCACGCCAAATCAGACCCAAACGGCCGTGATTCATACCCTTGCGATCAATATCAGCGTCGTGTGTATACGCGAACGCACCGCGAATTGCGATACGGTCCGTGATACCCAGGCCTAAATCTTCCTGGATACGCCAAATTGGGAATTCTGTTGCGCCATCGTGACCCTTTTGAACATGGGCATCTGAACTGTCCGCAACCTTTAACATCAATCCGCCCGATGTTTTCGAATAGAATTCGCCAGCAGTCGGCATGTACAACGGATTTTCCAAATTAGCAGCCATCGCAGGTGTTGCCAAAACAGATGCAGCAACCGCCAATTTTAAACTTTTTTTCATCATTTAACTCCTTGTTTTCGATGAAATGAATCACACAGCCCCCATTATTGGCAAGACCGCGGGTCATATCCGCCCCGCCCATTATTGGCAACAGCGCGTTTTTGTGATATGGCCGTTTTACAGGGTGCTATATTCCAAGAATAAAGTCAAAGACAAAATGATTTTGTACCCAGCCCTTGAATTTTTTTGTAATCGCACTATAACACAAAGAACCGGTATAAAGGTTCGTTAACCAAAGGGGTATGCTATGGCTGACGATTTTAATAAAAACATGCAAATAATTATGGGCAAATCGGCTCAACGTGATGTGGAATTATCCGCGGATGATAAAAAGAATTTATCCACGGCCTATCAAAAACTTTTTGCGAATTTAACTTATAATCACTGGTTGCGTGGTGGCACATTGGGCAAAGCGTGGTATAACACATTGACCCAAATGAAACAGTTTATTCAGTCGATGGGCACATCTGGGCCGGCGGCAATGTACCTGCGCCAAATGTTCGCATCACACAGTGCCGAATGGGCAAAGGTTATGATGACGAACCCGAATCGCGAAACTGTGCTGGATGTGGATGAAAAAACAAAATCTGAATGGAATCGGCGCACAGCAACTGATTTAACGGGTGCACGTGAATCGATTTTGGCAATGGTGAATAAATATAAAGCCGCTGAAAAATCCGTGCGTGCGTCGGATAATAACGCAACAAAGTCCCCGGATATGTTTAACGCGGCCGCCCAAAAAATCCGAATGCTAATGATTTTGCGCATGCAACAAAAGCGTAATAATGGCATGGCTGCATAATAAAAAACACCGGCAATTGCCGGTGTTTTTATTACCACAATTTCACGCGCTTTTCCGGGGCGATGTATAATTTATCACCCGGCGCCACACCAAAAGCGTCATACCATGCGTCTATGTGTGGCAAGATTCCATTTACGCGCCACCGTCCCAATGAATGTTCATCCATTTTGGTTAAACGCAATACTTCTTCGTCGCGTATGTTTTGCGCCCACACGCCCGCATATGCTGTAAAGAACCGCATCGACGGGGTCATGCCATCAATTACATTGCCGGGCGTGCCAAATTGAGTATATGCAGTGTATGAAACAGTCAATCCACCATAGTCCGCCAAATTTTCGCCCAGTGTAAATTCACCGTTTGCATGCACACCTGGGGCAACTTCGATATTATTGAAATAATCCCGCATAACATTTGCGCGTGCAGTGAATCCGGCGGCATCGTCGGCCGTCCACCAATCGCGCAGGTTGCCATCCGCATCAAATTGTCTGCCTGAATCATCAAAACCATGTGTCATTTCGTGGCCGATTACGCTGCCAATGGCGCCATAGTTAAATGCATCGTCGGCCGCCATATCAAAGAACGGGTATTGCAAAATTCCGGCTGGAAAACAAACTTCGTTCGAAGATGGATCGTAATACGCGTTTACTTCGTGTGCGTTCATGTACCAGATGGTCGGATCTTTTTTCTGGCCGATTTTAGCAATCCAGAACGCGTCTTCGAATTCGGACACGCGAACGATATTGTCCCAAAGTGATACATCTGCATCGATATCTAATTTGGAATAATCGCGCCATTTGTCGGGATATCCGATTTTAGCATTGAACGAATTTAATTTTTCCAATGCTTGTTTTTTTGTTTCATCAGACATCCATGTTAAATTTTCAATTCGCATGCCCAACGCGCGCTGCAAATTTTTTACTAATTCTTGCATACGTTCTTTTGCATCTGGTGAAAAATATTCTTCCACATAAAGACGTCCGATTTCTTCGCCCAGTGTGTCATCCAGTAATGCCACAGCACGTTTCCAACGCGGCTTTTGCTCTAATTGGCCCGCCATAGTGCGATTAAAGAAATCAAATGATATTTCATATGTTGTGTCGTCCAACAAAGTATCTGCTGCGCTTATGATGCGGTATTTAAGATAATCGCGAATAACCGCAATATCTGTATCGTTCATAATAGCGATTGATTCTTTGATGGCTTCGGGTTGATTAATATTAATTTCTTTTGCCGCTGTGGCGCCACGTGCAGTTAAATATGCGTCCCAATCAAAATTTGGAAATTCTTTTTTTACTTCATCCACGGTCATTTTGTGATAATTAGCGGCCGGATCGCGCAGTTTTTCTTTTGGGTAAAAAGATTTTGCCATGCGTTCTTCGAATGCATAAATTTCATCAGCATTTGCATCAACACCAAAATTTTCCAATTGCTTTGCGATGAATTCGCGATATTTTGCGCGGATTTCCGCCGATTTTTCATCAGTATCAAAATAATAATCGCGCGACAGTCCAATGCCACCTTGGCCAATATTATACAGATAATATTCGCTGTTTTTTTCGTCCAGACCAACCCCGTCGCCCCAGAAAGCCGATGCAAAAGTATGCATTTTCCCAAGGTACGCAGGCAAATCAGCAACTGATTTAATATTGTCAATTTCGTCCAGATATGGTTGCACTGGTGTAACGCCGTCGGCATTTAATTTATCTGCATCCATGGCGATATCATACAGTGTGCCAATTTTCCCATCGTCTGTGCGCGCAATTTTGCGTACGCGTTCCAGGTTTGTATCGCGTAAAATTTCGAATGCGCCGTATCTGGTATAATCCGCAGGAATCGGATTTTTATTCCGCCACCCCAATGTAGCATAATCGAAAAAATCATCCCCTGGGCGAACAGTTAAATCCATATTTTCAGTTTTAATGCCAGCGTTCATAATTTTCTCCTTTGGTCTGGTAATAAAATACGCTGCGGCTATGGCAACAGCCACTGCGATTATACCAATAATGTTTAATACTTTGTGTTGCATTTTTACCCCACTGTGTTTAATACGATATCGTTCAAAACCAACATTCCGCGATTTGTCACAGCCAATCGATTTTCAGCTGTTATGTGTATTAAATCTGGGTTGGCCAAAACGTATTCTATATTTATTATTTTTTGTACCGCCGTGTCAAGATAAACCCCGCGTACCGTGCGCAGCCCTGTGATTACGCGTTCGATTGCGCGTGCGTCGGCGGACAGTTTTTCGAATTGTTCGCCATTGCCCATTTCTTCGTACCATACATCATCGATTAAAATCCGTCCAGCAGCCCCGCGCCCAATGCCAATATATGGCGCGCCATCCCATACATTCATGTTGTGCCGGCATTCCTGGCCCGGGATGGCGTAATTAGAAACTTCGTACCGTGCCGGGACAAGGCTGTCCCCAATGGCGGTATACATATCGGCCAAAGCGTCATCAGAAGGCATTTGTAAATTCATTCGTGCAAACGGTGTATTTGGTTCCAACGTTAATTCGTACATTGAACAGTGTTGTAACCCCACAGAGTTTATTTGTTTGCATGTTTGAATTACATCGCGTACTGTATCGCCCGGCAATCCATATATAAAATCAGCCGACACACGGATATTATTTTTCATTGCAGTATTGATAAAATCCAACGCAGTTTTTGCATCGTGTCGTCGCCCCAGAAATTTTAATTTTTCATCATCAAACGATTGCACGCCAATTGAAATACGATTTACACCTGCGCTTATAAAATTTTTTAATTTTTCTGCATCAATGGTGCCTGGGTTTGATTCCAATGTAATTTCGCAATTATCGTCAACGCTAAAATTTTCGCGCAGCGCACTAATTATGCGTTCAAAAATTTTAACAGGCATAAGCGATGGTGTTCCGCCACCAAAAAATACAGTTGGTACAGATGTTTTGCCCAACATATTGGCCCAGTACCTGATTTCATTTATAATTTTGTCGGCGTATGCGTCCCAGTCGGGGTGTGCGCATGCGTGCGAAAAAAAAGCGCAGTAATTGCATTTTGATATGCAAAAAGGAACATGAATATATATGTTATGTGGCTGAATCATATCGGCATTTTATAACAAAAACATTGAAAATCCAGTATTTGATTCGTATTCCAAAAAAAGTACTTTTCATATAAATAATTTTTATGCTAGAATATATCTGTCAATGTAGGTATGAAGAAAGGAAGTTTGGCATTTTTGTGCGGAATTCTGGCTCCTGTTACGGCATTTGCGTCGAACGAGGGGGTGCCTTCGTATTATCAAAATAACGATACAACAACAGTAAACCGTGCCGCATACGGTGATTATGCAAACCAGGGCTATACCCAATACGTTGGTCAATCTGGTAATAAACAGATTGTGGGAAGTCGAACCACTTCGTACCAGGTTCCACGTCCGCAATTGCCTGAAACTGTCGGTACAATGACGGCTAATGGTATTGCCATGCCAACCGAAGACAGAACAACCGTTTATGCTTCGTACACGCGGCGTTTCGCGGATTTCGAATTTAAAACGGGCGTAAATTCTGTGTTGGAATGGGACGATATGGTATACAATGAAATTGGTGTTGGGTTGCAACACAATTTCAGCGTTCGTAATTTTGATATGTTTGCTTATGCTCAATACAGCATGGGCTTTATGTCGCATGGCGGCATGTCTATGGATTATGATTTGGAACCATATGATACGTCTGATCCATACAATGGCATATTTACAATTTCTGTGGGCGATCAAACAGGGCGCACGAATCATTTTAAAATCGGCATAGGGGCACATCATATTTGGGATGTTGGCGGGTGGAAATTATCGCCATCGATTGGGTACGAGATATTCAATCATAACCTGGAAATGTCCGATCATTACTATCCGAATCCTGGTATATTCTTGCCTTTGATGACAAATAATGGTGATTACGTCTATGGCGATGTTGATGGGAATTATTATTCTGTGCCAATTAATATGGAACCCCAGGATGATTGGTACCAGGTTTGTATGTCGCCCGAGGATATTAAATTGGTTCAAACCACAAATTCTGGTGGCATATTGGGGTTGGGAACATCGCTGGTAACGGGCGATTATAATCCTGATATGGGGTATGTACCATGGGGTGTGGATTCTGGGGAATGCGTGGTTATTGGTGGTGATGGTCCCGTTATTGTCGAGGGTACAACACATATTTACAACACAACTTGGTCTGGTTTTTACATAGGGCTGGAAATTGAAAAGCAAATGACGCTTTCCGATAAATTGCGTTTTTATTTCCAGGTTGGCTTGCCGAATTATTCATCCGAAGGAACATGGCCAAATCGTACTGATTGGCAACAGAACCCCAGTTTCCTGGACGAGGGGAATAACGGCGCATATTCATACGCAGCCGAGATGGAATATAATTATCGCATTTCCGATCGCATGCAATTGGCGATAAAGGTTGACACAAATTATTTCCACGTTGGCGAGATTGGTGGCGAATTGTATTTGGCTGAATATACAAGCTGGCTTTTGGATGAAAACGGATATTACATTTTGGATGAAAATGGCTTGCCGATTTTGGAAACTGTTCCGGCCAGTACAGTGGAAATAAGTGATCAATTGGATCATGCCACATGGCAATCATTTGGGTTGCACGTTGGATTAAAATACTCGTTCTAGGTTACACAAAGGGGTGCTGTTATGATGGGGCGCAGTTTTATCGCACACCTTGCAGGTGTTGCGATGGTGATTTTATTACCGTGTAATGCATTTGCAACGCGTGGTGCGTTTGATGTGGACAGGTGGTATGAAATTTTGGATAACGTACGTGCGCGTGCGTCGGAAAACGGAATTTCAGACGCCACAATCGATGCTACATTAAAATATCCTGCGTTTATCCCATCTATTGTAAAAAGTGACCGGAATCAGGCTGAATTCAAATTAACTTTGGATGAATATCTTGCACGAACGGTGAATTCGCGTCGCATAAAAAATGGTCTTGAAATGCGTAACACTTATCCAACTATGCTGTCGCGTGTGGAGCAAAAATACGGTGTACAACCGCATGTGATATTGGCGTTTTGGGGATTGGAATCCAATTATGGTTCATATCGTGCGGCGCACAAATTAACAGACGCGTTTTTAACATTGATGTACGAAGGGCGCCGTGAAACATTTTTCGGTAACCAGTTATTGGCGTTAATGAAAATAGCAGATGATAACGACCTGGATATAAACGACATTCATGGCAGTTGGGCGGGCGCCATGGGGCATTTTCAGTTTATTCCAACAACGCTGCAACAATATGGTGCCGATGGCAATGGCGATGGAAAAATAGATATTATTCACAGTGTTGGCGACGGCATGTTCAGTGCGGGCAATTACCTGCACAAATTGGGGTGGAATCCGAACGAACGCATAGTTCGCCGTGTGGCTTTGCCGGCTGATTTTGATATTGGTCTTTTGGACGGAAAAACGAAATACTTGCTGTCCCAGTGGGCGGCGATGGGGGTAACGAATCCGGATGGTACACAAATTCCATTGGCTGATATGACGGCGGGCCTGGTTGCCGACGTGAATGCAATCCAGGAACAGCGCGCTGCGGCAATCGCGGCCGCAGCTGCATCGGATCCGAACGCAATGGATACAGATGTCGCGCCCCAGCCCGTGATTTATGCGTATTTAACATATCCTAATTTTTATCGTATAAAAAAGTGGAACAGTTCAAATTGGTACGCAATTGCGATTGCAACCTTGGCCGATGAATTAAAACAATAAAAATAATTGAAAACGGCGGATTTCTTTGATATTCTTGATAGCATAGAAAAAAGAATAAAAGGAAAAATCTTATGGCTATCAAGGTTCGTGATTACGAAGTGCGTTTAACCAGAAACAAAGATGAACGACGCCAGGTGCGCCAATTGCGCTATGAAGTTTTTGTCGAGGAAGAGGGCGCATACGCCACCGAAGAACAAAAAAATCTGCGCGAAGAATATGATTCTTTTGACCGCTATGCAGAATATTTGGCGGTGTTTCATAATGGAAAAATCGTTGGCACATATCGTATCATAGACCGCAATAACGCTGAAAAATTGGGCAGTTTTTACACAGAAACAGAATTTAATATTTCAAAAATAAAAAAAGTCGATGGCAACATTGCTGAAATGTCGCGCGCATGTGTTAAACGTGAATATCGCGATAATGCACTGGTTATGCGCATGTTGTGGGCCGGGCTGGGCGAATTTGTAATGCGCCGTAAAATTGCGATTTTGTTTGGTGTGGCATCATGGGTTGGAACAAAATCTGTGGAATCAGCCCAGGCTATTTCGTATTTGTATTATAATCATTTATCACCATTGGGATTGCGTGCAACAGTTTTAAGCGAAAATTTTGCCGAAGGCATAAATCCAAAATTATCGCGCATGAATATTTTGCCGCGTGAATTTGTTGATGAATCTGATGCACGTCGCCAAATGACGCCTTTGATAAAGGGCTATTTGCGTTTGGGTGCCACATTTGGCAAAGGTGTATTTATTGACAAAACGTTTAATTCATACGATGTATTCGTTATGTTACAGACCAAAAAAATTGATGCTGCATATCAAAAGCATTTCTTGGGTCGTGAAAATGCGTTACAGGATTTGGATGTTCGTGATAATCCGTTAAAAACTGTTGGTAAAATTATGTTGTTGCCGGTAACGGGTTCATTCAAAGTAGTTCGTGCATTTTTGGAATTCTTGTTACGCGAAGATGCCGTTGACGCAGAATATATTGACGAAGAACATGATAGCAACAGGGAAAAAGAATAATGGCACGCGTTCGGAAACAGAATTTTTTTAACACATTTGGTGCGGTGATAAAGTTTGTTTCATTTTGGATTATGGTTGTAATCCAATTACCAATAATTTTAATTTTACCGCGTTCAAAATGGTCTGTTAAATACATGTCTTTTTTCATGCGTGTATTATTGGTTTTGGCGGGAATAAAAATACGTGTACATGGGAAAATTTCATCACACAGGCCGTTATTGGTAATATCGAACCACATCTCGATTTTTGAAATTGCGACTTTTCCAGTTGCGTTTGGGGGCAGTTTTATCGCCAAAAAAGAAATGGAATCATGGCCATTGGTTGGATGGGTTGCGCGTAAATTTGGTGTTGTGTTTATCGACCGGCGTCCATCACACGCAGTTGATGCGCTGCAACAGGTCCAGCAAACTTTGGCAACAGTATCGTATCCGATTTTTTTATTTCCCGAAGGCACAACAACAAACGGCGCGTATGTAAAGCCGTTCAAAAGCACACTGTTTAACTTTGTTGAAAATTCTGATGTTGTTGTGCAGCCACTTGTGATGAATTACCGTTTTCGCGACGGCAGTCCGATATCCGATGCAGACATGGCGGAACATTTCGCATACTTTAACAATTCAAACCAGGATATGGGGCCCCGGTGTTCGCGTGAACGCAGTGCATTTGGCCAGGTGTTTCACATCATGATGTTGGGTGGATTTATGGTTGAATTGACTGTGCTGCCACCACCGCCTTTGGCGGGTATGAACAGAAAGCAGATTGCAGAAACGCTGCACAAAACAGTTTCTGATAAATATATGGAATTAAAAGATAAACATGCAAAATAAAGAGATTTAAGAAATGAAAACAGCAATTACACCGACTCGTTCGGAAAATTTCAGTGAATGGTATCAAAACCTGATAACCGCGGCCGATTTGGCGGAAAATGCGCCTGTGCGTGGATGCATGACGATAAAGCCGTATGGTTGGGCAATTTGGGAATTAATGCGTGACGCATTGGACAAACGCATAAAAAAATGTGGCGCGCAAAATGCTCAGTTCCCATTACTGATACCGATCAACTTTTTTAATCGCGAGGCTGAACACGTCGCCGGCTTTGCCAAAGAGGCGGCCGTTGTTACGCATTACAGGTTGAAAATGATTGACGGCACATTACAGCCCGACCCAGATGCCAAATTAACCGAACCGTATGTTATTCGCCCTACGTCCGAAACTATTATCGGCGAAGCAATGTCGCGTTGGGTACAATCGTATCGCGATTTGCCGCTGAAATTGAATCAGTGGGTAAATGTTATGCGTTGGGAAATGCGGCCACGCTTGTTTTTGCGTACATCAGAATTTTATTGGCAAGAAGGTCACAACGCATTCGCCACACATGAAGAAGCCAACGTAGACGCGCGTAAAATGCACCGCGTGTATGGTGACTATATGCGCGAAATATTGGCCATACCGTCAATCATGGGTGAAAAAACACCCGAGGAAAGATTCGCCGGTGCTGATCACACATATACACTGGAACACATTATGCAGGATGGCAAAGCCTTACAGGCTGGAACTTCACATGACCTGGGCCAGCATTTTTCTAAATCATTTGGGATTCAATTTTTGGATACGGATGGCGCATTAAAACATGCCTGGACAACATCGTGGGGCGTATCCACGCGTATGATGGGCAGTTTGTTTATGACGCATTCCGACGATGATGGTTTGGTTTTGCCGCCCGCCATTGCCCCGTACCAGGTTGTGATTATCCCAATCACGCGTGAAGACACGTCCAACGCATTAAACGCATTCGCACAAAAATTGGGCGAACAATTGGAAAACATCGATGTGCGTGTGTTGGTTGATGTGTCTGATATGCGTGCACCGGATAAAATGTGGAAATGGATAAAACGTGGTGTTCCATTGCGTGTGGAAATTGGTGCGCGTGAAATGGATGAAAACAATGTGACGGTGACGCGTCGTGATTTGGGCAAATCATCAAAACAAACGATGTCAATTGATGCATTTGTGGCCGACGTGAAAAATATGTTGGAACAAATCCAGCACGATATGTATGACGCAGTCGTTAGTCGCAATGAAACTATGATTCACGATGTGGCAGATTTGGATGCATTGGAATCAGCATTGGCGGCCGGTAAAATTGGATTTTTCCGTATCAAATACGATTTGACAACAAATGAAAAATTTAATGCGTTGATGGAAAAATACAAAATATCGCGCAGATGCCTGGACGATAATGATCCAACATACGTATATGTTGCAAAATCATATTAAAAAAAATCCCGCATCATGCGGGATTTTTAATTTTCCGCAATTTATGATATAATATTTGCGCAGGAGAGAACGTAAAATGAAAATAGCAATTATTGGCGTTGGTACGGTTGGTTCTGCGGTTGCGACCGCAGTTAAAAACACAGGATTCGTTCACGAAATAGTTTTATTTGATCGCGACGGCGTGCGTGCACGCGCTGCGGCCGATGATTTGGGTCATGCCGCCAGTTTTGGTTTTGACGTAAAAATAACAGCGGTCAGTAATTATCGCGGTATCCGCGGCAGTGATATAGTAATCGTTGCGGCCGGCGCGAATCAAAAACCTGGCGAAACACGCACTGATTTATTGACCAAAAACGCCGCTGTTATATCAGATATTATCCCGCGCGTTATGGCCAACATAGATGCAAAAAACGTGAAAATAATAATTCTGACCAATCCGCTGGACGTGATGGTTATGTTGGCGCAAAAATTATCGCGCCTGGCCCCGGGGCGTGTAATAGGTACGGGCACTATGTTGGATTCAGCGCGCCTGCGCACGATATTGGCGCGGCATTTGGGCGTATCCACCCAATCAATAAATGCGTACGTACTGGGCGAACATGGCGACAGCAGTGTTGTGGATTGGACATCCGCCACAGTCGGTGCGCTGTCGTTGGATGAATTTTGTCGGCAAATGAAAATATCGATGCCACAAACAACGCGCAACACAATTGCACACCGTGTACGCAATGCAGCATACGAAATCATTCGCGGTCGTGGCGCAACATGGGATGGAATTGGTGCGGCTGCGGCTGATTTGCTGCGGTGTATAATAAACGACGAACACAGAATTTTAACGGTCAGCACAGTATCCGGCACGGGTGCTGATATGGTTGCGATGTCTTTGCCGCGTCTGGTTGGGGCTGGGGGCGTTGTTGCCACGCTGCGACCAAAATTGTCTGCATCTGAATCGGCCGCCCTGCGTCGCAGTGGAAAAATTATTCGTAAAAATTATGATATGATATAATTTTACATCCGATTACAATCCGATTAAAACGTCAAAGCCCCCGTGCTATAATCCGCATATGGGGGCGTTTTGATATGGCAGATGAAAAAATCACTTATGATATTTTTCCAAACGGTGCTGGTTTTTATGCCAATTGTAACGGACACCATGTTGGTGAAATAACTTTTGTACGTGTGGGGGCGGATAAAATGATAATTGATTATACCGCAGTCGCAGAAAAGTACCGGGGTGCCACCGTTGGGTTAAACTTGGTTCGTTGTGCGGCGGATTTGGCACGCCAACAGCGTCGCAAAGTTATTCCAATGTGCCCGTTTGCGTCCGCCATGTTCAGCAGGTATCCAGAATTTGACGATGTGCGATTGTTGCACACACGATAAAATCTTTGCTTGAATTAACAGGTTAATTTGCGATAGCATGCCTGCAACAAAGCAGGGGGATTTTATGTCACGCAAATTACGCCTATGGTTAATATTTTTAATCTTTTTGAACGGGTATGTAAGTTTATCGTTTGAATTGGTTGTGCTGCGTCAATTGTCGTTTTGGGTTGGTTCCAGTGCAGTTATTACCAGTATTATTATGGGGATATTTCTGGGGTTTATGTCATTGGGATATTTTCTGGGGTCGTCCGAACGTATTGCGCATAAGCGAATCAGAACAATTCTTGCCACCAGTTTTATTATAATCGCATTGTTTGCATTTTTTGCGGCCAGTTTTCCGTTGGTTATGGAATATTTTACGCACCTGTATCAATGGGGAATTACGTCCAGTGTGGCACAGACTTTTATATTTTCATTTTTGTTTTTATCAATTGGCCCATTTTTGTTTGGGTTCAATACAACGTTGCTGTCGCGTTGTCTGCACAAATACAATACGAATTATACAGGCAACATCATGGCGTGGGATACCATTGGTTCAGTGCTGGGATCGCTACTTACCACATTAATTCTGATGCCATTTATCGGTGTGAATCACACAGTGATGTTAATTGTTGCATTGGCCGGATTTGCAGCAATTGTAACGCGTCCGAAATGGTGGGTAATAACACTTGCTGTGTTAGTTTTTATCCCAACGGTATTGATTAACAGTGATAAAGTTCAACAATATAAATTTGGTATTTTAGTGAATAATGCGAATTCAACAATATCTGTATCGCAGTTTAGTGATAATACACGTGTTTTGTACATGAATGGTTTGCCTATGTCGATATATAATCCAGCCACTGGTGCAAATGCAATGTATATCGATTATTTGAACGAGCATTTTATTTACAATCTGCCTGCGAACAAACGGCATAAAATTCTGGTTTTGGGTGCGGGCGGTTTTACTGCTGGTTTGAACGATACGTATAACGATTATACATTTGTGGACATAGAACATACGTTACAGGAAATATCAGAAAAATATTTTCTTGGGCGTTCATTGCCTGCGAATAAAAAATTCATTGTCCAGGATGCAAGTCAATATTTGAAAAACAGCAACGAACAATACGATTTAATCTTGCTGGACGTATATTCAAATTCATTCCAGGTGCCCGAAGGCTTTATTACCGCTGAATTTATGCAGCGCGTAAAATCGCACGTTGCGCCCAATGGAATTTTAATTATGAATATTATCGCCAGTCAGTCATTTCGTGACAAATATTCCCAGGTATTTGATAACACTTTCCACACAGTCTTTACGCAAAATACCCAGCGCCAGGTTATAGGTTTTGCAAATCCCTATGTTCAAAACGATGTGGCGAATATCTTGTACGTTTGGTACAATCGCGAAAGTGACAATCGGATTTATACGATAAACAAAACGCCGGTTATTTACGACCGACACATAAGATAAAAACGGGGCACACGCCCCGTTTTTTTTCTATTATTCGTTTGGATTTTCAATATATCCCACCAACAACAATAATTTATACACAGGGATTTCGCAAATTCCATCCTCGTATCCGCGCAGTTCATCCGGGCGAATATTTAAATTACGTGCTATTTCTTGCGAAGAAATACCCTGGGCAACGCGCATTTCGCGCAAAACCCGCCCCAACTTTTGATAATAAACATCTTCGGGTGGAACCCAATCAGATTTTAATGTAAGAACTTCGTATAATTCTTGTGTAGTCATATATTTGCTTTCTGTTAATAAAACCACAACTAATTGCGGATGGTTGCGCGTTTATAGAATCCATAGGATTATATACCAATATTCAAACAATTTCCACAGGATAAAATTCATATGCAACTGTTGAATAAAATACATGCAAAAGGTAAAAATGGCTTGCGCCATGCGCATCAGATTTCTATAATGCAAACCATGACAAAGGAGAACTTATGAAAAAATTATCACTGTTATCTGCTTTATTGGGCTTTTTCTTTATTGGTGCGGCATCTGCGGCCGACATATCGCTGTATTATTCACCGACGTGTCCGCATTGTCACCATGCGCGCGAATTTTTCACAGATCGTATTGTGTATGAATATCCAGATTTGCGCATTGTTCAAATTAATGTTGCCAACCGTGCTAATTTGCCGAAATTCCAGGAAGTATTAAAAAAATGTGAATACGACAGTGGTGGTGTTCCTGTAATCGTTGTTGGTGATAAATGTTTCCAGGGTTATGCCGACTTTATGCAACAGGAATTGCGTGACGCAGTTGAGGTTGATATGTCAGACACCCAGAAAAAAACAGCGGCCGAAAACAGAAAAGCTTTGGATGATAATGCTGATGAATTCAAAAAAGCACATCAAACACATCAGGCAACTGTAACCGAATATTCTGCTGAAACAGAACAGGCCGCGGCTGACGACACGCAAAAAAAAAATAACGAATATTCGTCCATCTGGTTTTATGCGTTATTGCTAGTTTTGGTTGGTGCTTTGGCATTTGTATTGGTTCGTCCAAACAACAAAAAGAAAAAATAAAACCTGTTTAACCATAATCAGCATATTGGATACAGCCGATGTTTGATTTTACTATTTTGGATTATATTTATGTGGGCGTCCTGGTGGCGTCCACAGTTTGGGCCAGTGTTCGTGGCGGAATTTATGAATTGGTTGCAACGCTGTCATGGGTGATAGCCGCGCTTGCAGCGCGTTTTGTATCACCTTTGTTGGACAGTTTGCTGCAAACATGTTTTGATTTATCTGCCCCAACGATGAGCACGCGTGTCGCATCATATTTCATCATAATTTTTGTGGTGTTAATGGTATGCGGTTTTTTCAATCAACGCCTGCGCGAAAAAATCCAAAACAGTATTATGAAGGTCACAGATCGCACATTGGGGATAATCTTTGGTCTGATTCGTGGCATAGTAATTATGGGCGTTGTGTATTGGGGCGCACTTTGGTATTATTCAGATGGCCAGCCCATGGGCGATTGGGTGGCCAAAGCGAAAACACGTCCGATTATGCAGTTAACTGCGGTGACATTGGATGAACTGTTTTTCCCGCGCCCAGGCAGCAAATTATTGGAAAACGATATGGCTGCGGATAAAAGCAGTTCTGTGGCCGATTACAGGAATATGATAAATCCTGCGGTCGAGGGCTCTCGGAAAGATGCATCAGATACAGAAAGTGTCGAAACTGGATACACAGCCGAAGAAGTTTCCGCGCTTAATAATACACTTTTGCAACTGGAAAAAGATGCTGTCGCCGAAGAAAACAGGGCGCGTGCCGCAGCCGAAGCGGCCGCCAATGCTGCCGCCGATGCATTACCGGTGGCCAGCGATGCCACTGCTGCTGCAACTGCGGAAATGGAAAACGCGGCCGACAATGTTGGTGCGGATGTTGCCTCGCAATACGGCAGCGAAGATGCCCCAGTTACATCGGATTAGGTTATATAAAGAAATGCAAAAACCCACCGCAAACGCGGTGGGTTTTCGTTCCTGGTGATTTTTTTGTTTCACCCTGTCACAATGGTTACAGATGGGGGAAACATAATGAAAAAAACAATATTTACAATTTTAACCGTAATTCTTACCGCGTCCGGCGCATTTGCAGCAGACAGCACAGATGCAGCACGTGGTGTTAATCCTGCGGATAATTTAACTAAAATAGAACTGTTGCCACAGTTGCGTGCATTTGGTGATTCTTCGATTACATCATTAACGTTAAAATACGATCATGCGATAAAACGTGTTTTCGGAATTAATGCAGAATTACCACTGGTGCGGTACAGCGGCCGCGGCACATCGGACAATGGCATTGGTGATTTAACATTGCGTGGTCGTGCCCAGCACACTTGGGGACGTCACACCCTGATTGGTGCCGCAGAATTTTTGCTGCCCACTGCAACCGAAGACACCCTGGGGGCCCAGCAATATACATTTGATCCTATTTTAGGCTATGTGTATTCGTTCGGGCATAATATTTTCGGTGCGCTGGTGGCAAAACAGTTTATTTCATTGCACAACACCGATCCTGCTATTTCGCCCGATATTAACCAAGGTCAATACAGAATGCTGTTGGGTTATGCATCCAATAAAGGTTGGTGGGTGCTGGCTGATCCGCAAGTTTGGGTGAATTTTGAAACCGGCCGCCAGGAATTTTTGGCCGAATTGGAACTGGGCACCATGTTGAACAAAACGACTGGTGTTTGGATTCGCGCAGGTCATCGCCTGGGCGGGAATTGGCGTCGCAATGATTGGACGGTACTTATGGGTATTCGTTTCATGCGTTTTTAATCACAACAAAACCACAGGAGAAAACAAATGTTTCTTAAATCAAAAATAGGCCTTACCATTTTATCTTTGTACGAAATTATCGCAGTTATATTGCTGCACAATCCGAAAACGTGCAACATAATGTTTGGTGTAACATTTTGCTATGATGCGTTTAAATATTTTGTGTGGTGTGTGGCGGTTCCACTGATAGTGTTTTTAATTGTGATGTGGATAATGGATATTGTTGATACTGCGCGCCGCAGACATTCGTTGCTGTACAAAGCAAAACATGCGGTAAAACAAATGGCATCAAATATTCACGACCGAGTGTCTGAACATATATCCAGCAAAGACATGGAAAAAATGGTAACAGCGGCGTTGGTTATGGGTCTTAAAAAGTATTCAGAACGCAATCCACGCGCCCGTCGTGTGTTGAATGAAATCATGGACGTCGCGCCCAACGAAATTGATACAGAATATGGCGAATACGATTACGCTGTGTACGACGATGATTCCGTGACCCCAAAAAACAAAAAATCCAAACCCACAAAACGTAAAAAATAATCCCAGGCAGGGTGGGGTGGGAAAACATCAAAACCGCTGTTGCATGGTGAATTCAATGGCGGTTTTGTCATATTCACGTTGCCAGATGTTTGATTCGCGCCGCGTATAACTGACCGTCATTGTCGGCACAAATCCCCATATGTCCAGTTTATTATTGGACAGTGACAACGCATATCGATGTGTAAAATCATGCTCAGTTATTTCCTGGAACGTGTTATCTTTGACCGTCCAACGTGGGTCGTCATATCGCGTCCAGTAAACACTGGGTTCTGCGTAAACATGAAATCCCCACGGCAGTTCTGCGCCGATTCCGACACTAATATTCGGTTGCCAGTATGAATACGTATCATTGGCGGCGCGTTCACGCGATACGCCGGCGCGTCCCACCAAATAAACACTGGCGTTAAATGAATATATGAAACTCGTGTTCACGCTGTACGTTTGGCCGTCCAGAAAATCGCCATATTCATCATAGCGATTATTCATAAAACGCAAATACAACCCGCCCGATAATTTACGCGTAAAATCATAGTTTGTATCCAACCGCAAACCATACGACCAATTATACGCGTCCCACCCATACCAACGGCGTGCAATCACGGGCGCAAACCACACGTCGCCACGTGTCCAAACGTATCGTGGCCCAGTTGATGCCGATAAATACAAATCGTCATAATCATGTTTGTCATAAATATTGCTGTAAATATTCGCATCACTTTTCCATCGCCAATGGTCGGATAATTTAAACTCGTAATTGCCACCCAGGGTTAAATTTGCGCCAATGGCTTTTTCTGGTTCGGCCAAATTACGGCACATCAGCCCGAACATAGTCATCACGCATTCTTCGCCACCAATACTGTTGTTTACATTATTATCAGGCGCGGCGCCAAAGTTAAACCATACGTTCCAATTTTTATTCTGGCGAATAACCCAACGATAATAATTCATCAGTTGGCGAACATTATCAGGCAAATCTTTGCCCGCCATGGCCAGACGCAAATGATAATCCGCCCGTCGCCATTTGTGTTGGTGCATATAACATACGGCCAATTCAAATCGCACACGCGCCAAATCCGGCTGATCATTCAATATTTTGCGGTAAATCTGTATCGCGTTGTCAATATCGCCGGTACGCGATGCAATTTGTGCCAATAAAAACCATCGTTCGGTTTCCAGTGCCAAATTGCCGGTCTGGGGCACATGGTTCAATATATCCTGGGCCGTTTCAAATTTACCCTGTTCAACAAAATTGCCGGCCAGTTGTATTACCTGGACAACATTCAGTTCAATGGTTTTCGTATCATTTGATTCTGCCCAACAAACGTTGGGCAGAATCATGACGAATAAAATCAATACTGATTTTTTGAACACAATATCTGGCTATTTTTTTGTTCCGCCAAACCCAATGACGACACCGATATTGCCATCTGGATTAATTCCCCCGTCATTTGGGCTGTATTGATAGTTTATCAATCCGACGGCCTCGTTTGGTGTGCCATTATCGCCATAATATCCCGTTTTGAACACCATTGTATGGTGTGGGTCATAATCAGGATCGTTCATATCATGCGGATTCCAGTCGGCAGCATCCTTGATATTTTCTGCGGGGTTATCCTTGTCCAGGTGGAAACGTTCATCTGTGCCACCATTGCCACCGATGATATAGAAAGAGTTTTCGTTAGCATCATTCTTGACAACCTGAATCTTGTACCAATCCTGTGAAAAATCCGCGGTCAGGGTTTGATTACCATCTGCGTCAAATACCAGGGTGGCGGCATTATCACGCAATCCTTCGGCTTTTAATGGAATATCAATACCGTTGCCATTATATGCATCTTCGTCACGCACCCTGACATCGGCAACCGCCAAACCGGTAAAGGTTATTTTACCATTTTCTGCCAGTTCGGTCATACGGTCTGCGTCAACCTGTTTGTCGGTATATCCGCCGGCAAATGGTGAACTTATTACGCCCCAAGCATTTAAAAATTCACGCAATTCTGCCTGGCCTTCGGGTGTCAGGGCTTCGGTATTAAATGTGCTGTTGCGAAAATCTGTTTCTAAAACACCAAAATCTGAATACTTTAATCCCAAATCCTTGGCATAACTGATGTATTCGTTTTTGTGTTTCACCTCTAAATCGCCCAGAACATTGTCCGGTGAAACAACATTCCCATCAGGATTTTCGTCCGTCATATCTTCTTTCGATAATTTATCTACATTTATAAAATACGCTGTATCGCCATCGCGGATCATTGGTCCAACGGCAATATCGCAACCTTCACAGTTTGCTAACAGTTCCTCTGCTTCTGGATATTCAATCGATTCAATGCGACCGTCGGCATCAACATGGAATTTTAACGTTGTCAGCGTATCTGACCATGGCGTGGTATATAAATCCACACCGTCCAAGGTTAAAATTTCCGATTTTTCTTTTATTTCCTCGGCTGGTTTTTTAAATGCTTCACGACGTTCCAATATGCGTCGCGCGGTCTCGTCTGCATCGCCACCAACATAGCACCACATATCGTCCAATAATTTCAGCGCAGATTTAATTTTGTTTTGGTCGTCCTTGGAATTATTGAACATTTCCGTGATGTCATCGGCCGATGTATCATCTTTGGCCAGCCACTGTGCCAATTCCATCAATTCTTTGGCCCTGTCATAATCCATATCCCCTGTGCCGGCACTGGGGGCAAACGCCGCGCGATTGGTTGCACTGCGCGACACATCGCCCAATCCAACAGATTCCGCATCGGTGCCCAATTTACCCACAACATATGTGACGACCTGGGTTTGGCTGTTGGAAACCATACCCGTTATTTTTGAATTACTGTCTGCGACTGTATCCACCGGGGCAGAAGGCCTTGTAATGTCCCCAGGCACGCCGGCACCCCCACCGCCAGAACCGCCACCACATGCGGCCAATGCCAATAAACTTGTTAAAACTGCGATACGTTTCATCTAACGTCCCCTTGGTTATATAAAATCAGACCGCCAAACAGGAATTTGACGGCCAGGGAGTTAGCTAATCACCAAATCGTTGACTCTGTTGACCTTTCGGCAAAACCGTATTGTATAATCAACAGCCCCCCGACCATTTTCTGGTCAGGGACACAATGGCACAAAATACACTTGCGCCATTACATCAGATACAGTGCGACAAAATGTGTCGCCCCGAATAGTTAAGGTTTGCTACAGCCCCGAACCCAATTCCCATTGGATTCATCAGGAATTATAAAACACCTTATAAAAATTTACAAATTAAAAAACACCGCCCAAAGGGCGGTTGTTTAATTCTGGTGCCGGATGTCGGACTTGAACCAACGACCTACTGATTACAAATCAGCCGCTCTACCAACTGAGCTAATCCGGCAACGTGCACCACTATACATTGCATCGGCATAAATTTCAAGTTAAAAATTTAATACTAACCAAGTTCCTTTTCGATATAGGCAATTGTATCCAGAACAGTTTGCATGTTTTGTAGATCTTCCTCGCGCACTTCGATACCAAATTCCTCTTCTATGGCCATCATAAAATCGACCACGTCCAAACTGTCGGCGCCGGTGGAAATCCATATATCTTCCCACCTGGTTTCGTACGTGAATTCTACTTCTTGTATATTCGCACCCAACTGTTCGTTCAGGATTTCCAGTAATTTTTCTTGTATTTCGTGTCTTGACCAAGAAGGCGGATTTGGTGTAGAGGGCTCAGTGTAATAACAATCCTGGGCGAACACGGTGTATTGTCCTGTGACGTCGGTTATGGTGGCGTCTTTGCTGATATAACAACTTGTAATATCAGTCGTTCCAGGCCCTGATGTAATCCCTTCGATTGATAAATACGATGGGCATTTACTGCACGCAGAACCTGTGCCGTAATAATTTTGCTGGCATCTGTATCCACAAACTGTTCCATCGAGGCATTTGCCAACCTGGACAGATATGGAATAAGTTGACCATGTAACATCGCCAGTGCAAACGCCAGGACCACATATAGCAGCGGCATTGCCAAATGATGCCGCAATAACAACAAAACTTGTGGCAAAACCACCGATTATTTTCGGCATTCCAAAGGGAGGAATTTTATGCAGAAAACCGATATTTTTTCAAAAAGAAAGGCCACCAATTTAATCGGTGGTTTTATTTCGGCATAACTATCGCTGCATATTATGCCAGTTTTGACCGAGTTTTGCAATAAAAATGCTTGCATTGTGCAAATAACAGTTAAAAATATAATCACTATGATAAAATTACCTGAATTATTGGCACCGGCGGGCACGCTGGACGCTTTCAAAACAGCCATTTTATACGGCGCAGACGCAATTTATGCGGGGCTGCCTGGTTTTTCTATGCGGGCGCGTGCAAAAATCACAACCGACGAGGTTCGCACAGGAATCGAGCTGGCACACAGCGCCGGGCGTAAAGTATACCTTGCGTTTAATTTATTTGCGCACGAACGCGATTTTGAAAACATGTCCCGTGTAAGTGACGTGATTAATTATTTGCGTCCCGACGCATTGATTATATCTGACCCGGGTGTTATGCTGTGGGTGCGCGAACATCACCCCGATATGCCCATACACGTGTCAACCCAGGCAAACATTTGTTCAGCCGCATCTGTAAAGTTTTGGCAAAATGCCGGGGCGCGTTTGTGTGTTCTTGCGCGCGAAGTTTCGCATCCTGAATTTAAAATCATTCGTGAAAAATGCCCAGATATGGGGTTGGAAATATTTGTTCATGGCGCCATGTGCATGAGTTATTCTGGGCGTTGTCTGTTGTCGAATTTTATCACAGGCCGTCCGGCGAACCGCGGGGCATGTGCGCAACTGTGCCGATGGAAATACGATGTGGTTTTGCGTGAACACGAAACGGGCATTGAAATGCCAATCGAAGAAGATGAACGTGGCGCATACATAATGAACGCGCGTGATTTATGTTTAATGCCGCGCTTGGGCGAAGTAATTGCATCGCGCCCAGATTCATTAAAAATCGAAGGTCGCAACCGCAGCGAATATTACGTTGGGGCGGTTGTGCACGCGTATCGCGCGGCATTGGATGCGTATGCGCGCAATCCAGACTCGTTTGACCCTGCGCCATTTATGGCGGAATTAAATCGCTTGGAGGTGCGCGGATATACAACGGCGTTTTTCGATGGCCCGGCCGGTCCAGATGCTCAAAATTATGAAACTGCGCGTTCAACGTCTGATTATCATGCAGCCGGCGTGATAACCGCCACAGACAACGAAAAAATCACATTGGAATTACGCAATGAAATACGGTCGGGTGACACGATAAATTTCATTGTTCCGCGCAGTGATGTGAACATTTCTGTAAAATTGGAAAAAATTATCAATGCAAAAAATGGCGACGCATTGCCAAAATTGTCCGCTGGTCAGCGTAACAGTTTATTAATACCGCGGGCATGGATATGTGGCACATCTGATGCATTGGTTCCATACACATTGGCGTATAAAACAAAAATATCCCAAATGCCGGTCTAACTAAATCCTTTTATCCAGAATATTTTTGTGATATAATGGTTTAAAAGGAAAATGGAAAGGCAATGAAAAAAGTCGGCTTTCTTGCGGCGTTGACTGGTATTTTGTTTGGCGTGCACGGCACGGCGGATGCGGCAACTTATCCGGTTTATACCGGGTATCAGGGTACAAATGCCGCTGGCCAGGTTGTGTTATTGCCCACAACGGGCGGCACCGTTATGCAGACAAGCAATCCAAATGTTGCAAATCCAACGCGTGTAACGGGCGCCTTGCCGCGTGTTGGGTCGAATACCACGACGGTTGCGGGTCGCCAATATTATCAACCAACTGATTTTGACAGATTGGCGGACAGCGGCCTGTATGTTGGATTGGCGGTTGGATATTCCGCCAGTGTAAGTGGGTCTGTGATTTCAGATTATATGGACGAAGAAGGCGGACAATTTGTCCCCGGCGCTTTTCAAGAGGCTGATTTTGCCACCGATACAGTAATTCCGTTACAGTTGTCTGTTGGTGCGTCTATTAACAACGATTTACGCATAGATTTTGGTTATTTGCGCTATTCTGGGATTGCGTATCCGTCTATGGTAAAGTCTGCGGACGGAATTGGTGGTTATGTTGATGCGACTGTGGATGGTGGTGCCATCACAGCGAATGCCACAATGTTGAATTTGTATTATAATATTGACTCTTACACAGGCTATCTGGCGGGTGGAATGTTGCGGCCATATATTGGTATTGGCGCGGGTATTTCACTGAATACGATTGCCGACTATGTTGTGTACGATGATACTTTTTACTCGGAAATGGAACCAAGTGTGGCGGGGCCTGGCGATTTAACCGGGATATCGGATGTGTATGCGTACCATAACGGCGGCACTTCTGAACAATTTGCTTTTATGGTCGAAGGTGGTTTAACAACGGAAATGGATGGCGGGATAAAAATCGATTTCTTTGTGCGGTATACCAACCTGGGCAAAGTGCGCACATCTGGCAGCATTATTGTTTCCCAGACAGAATGGCTGGGTGACGGCGCAGGCAGTGAATATCCGGCCCCGTATGACAGTGTTTACCATTACACCAATTGGTACGAAGGCGGCCGTTTAAGTATGATTGATTTAGGTCTGCGGTTAAGATTGCAGTTCTGATATTCAAATGGGGCGCGTTGACATATGGCATCGCGGGGAGAGTGCATGAAAGCAACACGGGCAATAATTCACTATTCGTTATTTGCGGCGTTAATCGGGGCAATGCCATATTGTGCTGATGCCGCGATGCGGGTGGGTAATAATTCCCGCAGTTATGCCCAGGCTTATCAGCAAGTGAATTCGATGCGTAATCCTGTTCAAACTGCGCAGCCACAAACACAACAGATGGTTGTTGTAACCCCATCAACTGATGTCGAAAATAATTTACCGGTGCGTGTCGCAGACGAAGAATTGGCCCAGGAAATCGCCACACAACCGACCGACAGTGCCGCGTATGATCGCTTAACCCAATGTGCAATGATTTATCCAAACGGTGAATTTGCATGGGATTCCCCCACCATTGGTTCCGGTGTGGGCGGTGCTGACACATGTGTTGCTGTTGTTGAATTGCGTGGTTATCAGGCCGGCCCAAATGGCGAAGATTTGGTGTTGGCGCGTGCAAATTTGGCGGCTGGTGACAGAATTACTTGCAATATTGGTTCGTTTCCTGAATCTACGATGATTACAAGTGCGGTTGAAAGTTTTACTTTCCCCGCAGACAGGGCGCCCACGATGGACGATGTTGTGGCCCAAATGAACCAGGAACAAAAGCAAAACGCTGGCATGAAAATTGTGGCAGGCGCATTGATTGGCGGTTTGGGTGGTAATATGAGTGGCGCCAACGATCCAGGCAACGACAGTTTGTTGGGTACAGATCGTGGCAAGGTGCAAAATACAGTTATTGGTGCGTTGTCTGGTGCTGCATTGATGGCGGGTAATGCCTATGCCGGCAAAGTCGCAGGCGATACAATTTTATCGGCCGGTGTTAATGCTGCGGCCGGTGGTGTGGTGGGTAATATGTCCGCATCAGGTGATTCTGTGTTGCGCATTGAACGGTGCGAAATCAATGGTGAAAGCACAACTTGTCTGTGGGGCGCATTGGTTACATCTACGGCATTACCGGAATCGCAAACTGCGTATTATAATATTGATACGGGCGTCACATATGTTTGCGATGCAAATGGCAATAATTGCAATGAACAAGACTTGGTTTCAATCAGATTGACCGCTTTCCCAGACAATACGGTGGATGAACTGGAACGGGATCAAATTATCGAGACCATTAATATGGACGCAGGTAAACAATACTTTATGGCCATTGAAAATGGCAAAATCAGCATTGTTTCTGCAAGTGATGCAACCAGTGCAAATTCTGAATATGCCGATAACATAGACGGCTTGGTTACATCTACGGCATTACCGGTATCGCAAACTGCGTATTATAATATTGATACGGGCGTCACATATGTTTGCGATGCAAATGGCAATAATTGCAATGAACAAGACTTGGGTTCAATCAGATTGACCGCTTTCCAAGACAAAACGGTGGATGAACTGGAACGGGATCAAATTATCGAGACCATTAATATGGACGCAGGTAAACAATACCTTATGGCCATTGAAAATGGCAAAA
This sequence comes from Candidatus Enterousia excrementavium, assembly GCA_017694175.1. GTDB lineage: Bacteria > Pseudomonadota > Alphaproteobacteria > Rs-D84 > Rs-D84 > Enterousia > Enterousia excrementavium. The sequence continues at coordinate 32,909 of JADINE010000004.1, forward strand.
TCAGCATTGTTTCTGCAAATGATGCAACCAGTGCAAATTCTGAATATGCCGATAACATAGACGGCAGCCGCGGTATATTTGCTAAAATTGCGTCTGCTGGTACGATTAACATAGACGGCAGCCGCGGTATATTTGCTAAAATTGCGTCTGCTGGTACGATTGATCAGCAAATTCCCGCCATGATACAAATGACTGACAAAGCATTCGGCATGACCAGCGAAGATTGGCGCGAATGGAAATCTGCAAATGGGGCAGGGCAGCCAATTTATGGACGGTCTGGCAATGGGGTTGCATATGCGTTATCCAAACCGGGGGACATAAATAATTTCTATCCTATGATGCAAGATGCCACCGACGGCAGCCTGATCGATTTTGGTAACAAAGCCCGCTTGAAAAGCACTTTGATTGGTGCGGGTGTTGGCGGTGCCCTGGGTGGTTTTGCAGGATACCAAGGTGCACAATTGGATGTTCAAAATCGTTGGGTGTCCGCGGTGCGTGAATACGAAGATTCATTAACCAAAGTATATTGTGTAACCGGTGACAGATATTTAAGTAAATATAACGATGCTGTGTTTATTCCCGCAATAACAACACCGACTGCATCAGATACAGAACAATAAAAAAACGCCCAATTGGGCGTTTCTTATTACAGATTATCCATTTATTATTTCCATAACGCGCTGTGGCACATCGGATATCGCCACGCGTTCCTGTTGCATGGAATCACGATGGCGCAGTGTTACTGTTTTATCTTCCATTGTTTGGTGGTCAACGGTAATACAAACTGGCGTTCCGATTTCATCGTGCCGGCGGTAATTTTTACCAATGTTGCCGGAATTTTCCAATTCTATGCGGCCAATATGTAATTTACGTAAATCGTTTTCGATACCATTCGCAATTTCCACCAATTCAGGCACATTACGCGCCAGCGGGATAACGGCGGCCTTTACCGGGGCCAGCGCAGGTTTTAATTTCAACACCACGCGCGATTTGCCGTCTGGTAATTGTTCTTCGGTATATGCATCCAGCATAACCGCGAACATGGCGCGATTCACACCCATGGCTGTTTCAATAACATATGGGATAAAACTTTCGCCCGTTTGTGGATCACTGTACGCAAGTTTAACTGTGCTGTCACGATTTTCCATCACATGCGCATTAATTTTGAATTCGCTTTGTGATTTTGTATGTGACCCCAGGTCGAAATCTTGGCGGTTATGAATACCTTCGACTTCGTCAAATCCATCTGGGAATTCGTATTCGATATCGCCGGCGGCCTTGGCATAATGGGCCAGTTTTTCATGTGGTGTAAAACGCAATTTATTTGCAGGTATTCCCAACACATCAATCCACCACGCCATGCGGATTTTTTTCCACATTTCAAAATATTTTTCATCATCCGCAGGATTTACAAAATACTGCATTTCTGCCTGTTCAAATTCGCGCATACGGAACACGAAACCACGCGGTGAAATTTCATTACGAAATGCTTTGCCAATTTGGGCAATACCAAACGGCAATTTATGCGGACATGCATCCAAAACATTTTTAAAATTAACATATGTAGTGGTTGCAGTTTCAGGCCGCAAATACGCGTTTATTTCGCCATCGGCCGTTGCGCCGATTGACAGCCCCATCATTAATTGGTATGCGCGTGGCGGGGTTAAATCAGTACTGCCACAATTATCGCATTTTGTTTGGTCGCGCATTTTATCCTGGCGCATACGGGCGCCACATTTTTTGCATTCGACCAATGGGTCGGAAAAACTGGATTCATGCCCAGAATATTTCCACATTAAACGGTTTGTGATAACCGCTGCTTCCAATCCTTCTATATCATTACGGGAATAAATCATAGAATTCCACCAAGCATTGCGGATATTTTTCATTAACTCCACGCCGTATGGACCGTAATCATATGTACCGCCCATTCCCCCATAGATTTCAGAACCTGTAAAAATAAAACCACGCCGTTTGCATAATGCGACGATATCATTAACAGTTTTTGCTGGCATTTTAACCCCCAAATTTTACCGATGTATTGTTATACAGAATTTATTTGTTTGCAAC
>JADINE010000038.1 GCA_017694175.1 Candidatus Enterousia excrementavium
CCACACCCAGTTCCCCTCCGTTGGAGGGGTGCCGCGCAGCGGCGGGGTGGTCAGAGAATGCAAGAATGCGTCGCGTTTCTCTGTCACCCGTGTCCTTAATTCTCCCTTGTCATCCATCGGCGCGGTGTCCCCAGGATCCAGGTAATTATGCGCACACACTCTCTCTTGTCATTGCGAGCCATCGCAGATGGCGTGGCAATCCAGTCAATTATGCACGCGCGTATGCGCGACTTTATTATGACTGGATCGCCACGGTCGCAATGCTCCCTCGCGATGACAAAAAGCACCACACCCAGTTCCCCTCTATGGAGGGGTGGGGGTGGTCAGAGAAGCCAAGACAGTGCCACATCTTTGTCATTGCGAGCGTAACGTGGCAATCTCTTTTTTGTTGTTGTGTCGCTCGGGCGCTTATGCGCCCTGTGCGTATCCTCGTATTTGTTCAAACTGCGCTAGCGCTTGTTTTCACATACTCTTTATTCCCTCGGCTTACGCCTGCGGGTATCCTCGTATTTGTTCAAACTGCGCTAGCGCTTGTTTTCACATACTCGGATTCATTGCGAGCCATCGCAGATGGCGCGGCAATCCAGTAAGTTATGCCGTCGCGTAGCGACACAATATTTGAACTTTGCACTTTGAACTTTGCACTTTGAAAAACGCCCCGTGGGGCGTTTTTTATGGACATACAGACAATTGTTTTAACACATTCTGGACATCGTTATTAACCGATACGGTTATTTCGCGTTGCAGTCCGTCTGTATATGTATAATAGAATTTATAATCTTTAAATTCTGGGAATGCCTTGTATGCCTGTTCAAATGGCGCCAGCATTGCCTGGAACCATTGGCGCCCACGGCACAGACATCCATTTCTGACATCGGCAACAACCACCGCGGTCGCAGTATTCGGGTATTTTGTATCCAATTCTTCATCTGTTATCATCAGGCAACGCGCCCCCAGTCCATAAAAATTCGCATCATCTGCCAAAAATTTATAAACCAATCCATCAGACGCGCCGGCTTGCTTTAACGAATATGCAATTCCATCTGTACAACATGCATTTGCAGAATTCATCAGCATTTTATAGCGTTCCAACAATGGCGCCGCCAGTGGATGATTTGCGGTTATATTTTTGTCGCAACGCGCCGCCGCAATAAATTCAGCCATTTTGTCTGTACGAATACGCGGACTGCGTGGCGAAACAGTTTCGCGAATTATTGGCTTTCTGCGCCAAATTTCACATTCTGTTTCTGATTCAAATGGGCATCCGTCCGCCCGACCAAATGTTATATTCACAATTTCGCTTAAATCCTGGGCGACATATTCCGGTCGTGGTGCCGGCAATGGCATTTTTTGAACCTGGGATGGCAGAGTTATTGATTGAACCGGTGCAGTATCAACAACGGTTGTATTTTGTTCTGTTGTGATTGTTTTTACACCACTGGAAACATCTGTTTCGTCAATTTCAACATTGTCCGTCCATAAATTTTCAGTCGGCTTTTTCGGACTTAATAATTCTTCGACCCGTGCGCGTGTTGCAGCGGCATCAGCCATATTTTGACGATACAGGTCAACAACGCTGATTGTACCGGGATTAAAGTGATTTTCTGCAACAACTGTTGCGACCGGTTCGGTTGGGGCGTCTGCTTCGCGAATATATAATTCTGGCATCGGCTGCAAGAACCAATCTGTAAAATCCTTGTACTTATAACTGGAAATCGAATCGTCCCAAATTGGAACACCGTCGCGCCAGTCGACGGTTTTATCATACCCGCGTGGATCATAATCACCCGCGGTTCCGTCCCATACCGGTGGTCTGTCGTCATCAGGTACCGGTTTTATAGACAGCAGTTTTGCCTCTACCATTGGCTCTGGCGCTGCATATACATATTGCACGGGCGCACCCAATACAGTTGGCGTCCCAACGCTGGGACCCGCAACCACAGGTGTCGGTGCAATATTTAATGGCGCAATATAACAGTCGTCCCCAGTGCAGTCAGACGCCACAACTGGTGCAATCCCGCATAAACAAATCAGGGATGAAAAAATAAAAATTCTGTTTTTCATATCTCTTGAATAATATCACAAAAAACATACCTTTTGAATACAATTTTCAGATTTTCTGCATTTTTATTAAATTTTTTGTCAAGCGGGGCTTGAAACAGGATTTTTATACCCTATATATAAAAACGAACCCGCCGAATTGGATATATATTCAATCAACGGCGCACAATTCCGATTTTGTTCAGATGTAATCGAATCGATTTAAATATTATGCGATTTTTACGAATTCAAACAAAAAACGAATCATAAAAATCAATAATTGCGAATCGTATTTCGGCACCAAATAAAAAATATTAAAAAAAAGTAAAAATTTTTTTAATAACAAAAATGGCTGATTTCTGGCGATTTTTCCTATTGGGTTTGGGTGCCGAATGATTTTTTTAAAATTATTTCTGACAAATCGCTTGACTTTTTGAAAAAATGTGCGCATACTATGCGGGCTTTCAAGTTGGGAACAAATCAAAAAAAATCTCAACCCCTGAAATTCTGCGGTTAACGGAACGACCAATGGAAATAGGGTTCTTGTTAATAACGCAAACATTGTGAATAAAAGCAGCTCATCAAATTCAAGAAGGGATGTGCAGACAGTTGAATTTGGAAATATCCAAACTTTGACTAAGTCAATGTGCATATCCTGGACAGGTAGTAGGTTTACATATTAAACCTCGTTAAAAACTTGTCTTGCGAATTATATATCATGTAAAGACGAACTGAATATTAATGTCAGGTTTGTTTAATAATGCACAGGGCTTAACTAACAGGTTTTTTAAAACTTGAGAGTTTGATCCTGGCTCAGAACGAACGCTGGCGGCAGGTCTTAGGCATGCAAGTCGAACGGGTGAAACAGGGCTTGCCCTGTGGATCTAGTGGCGCACGAGTGAGTAACGCGTGGGAAACTGCCCATTACTGGGGAATAACGTTTGGAAACGAACGCTAATACCGCATACGCCGGAAACGGGAAAGATTTATCGGTGATGGATGTGCCCGCGTTGGATT
>JADINE010000039.1 GCA_017694175.1 Candidatus Enterousia excrementavium
CTTCGGATTCAGGCCAATAATACCCATACCGGTTTTGCACCCATTCGAAATAGGACACCGTCACACCGCCAGCGTTCGCCAAAATATCCGGCACAACGGTTACGCCTTTGCTCAACAGAATTTCTTCGCCGTCCAGTGTTGTTGGGCCGTTGGCGCCTTCGACCACCAAAGATGTTTTAATCAATGGCGCAGTATCACTGTTGATGGTGTTTTCCATCGCGCACGGCGACAACACATCAACATCCAACCCCCAGAATTCTTCGGCACTGATCTCAGATGCACCCGCAAATCCCTGGATGTTCCCTTTGTTTTGCGCCTTGTATTCCATCAACGCGTCAATATCCAAACCATTTTCGTTGTACAGCGTTACATTCCATTCAGCAATTGCGACAACTTTTGCGCCCATATCATGCGCGCATTTGGCAGTAAAACTGCCCACATTTCCAAAACCTTGGATTGCAATACGTGCGCCCTGAATATCTTTGCCTTGTTTCTTCAACGCTTGGCCCATAATAATGGAAATTCCCAAACCAGTTGCCTTGCCACGACCCAAAGATCCCGCCAATTCAACGGGCTTTCCTGTAAAAGTACCAAACGACGCTTCACCAGACAACTTGATATATTCATCTGTCATCCACGCCATAATCTGGGCGTTGGTATTAACGTCAGGGGCGGGCACATCGCGCTTTTCACCCAAAATCGGATAAATCGCATCAACATATCCGCGGCACAAACGTTCCAATTCCCCGACCGACAATTCTTTTGGATTAACGATAATTCCACCTTTGCCACCACCATATGGAATACCCGTCACAGAACATTTGAACGTCATCCATATAGACAATGCAGCCACTTCATCACGTGTTACATTTTGATGAAAACGAATGCCACCCTTGGACGGCCCCACAGCGGTATTATGCTGGGCACGAAAACCTGTAAACACGCGCACAGATCCGTCGTCCATTTTAACAGGAATCGACACTTCGACCATACGTTGAGGATATTTTAATATTTCATAAACATCCGCCGGCATGCCCAATTTTTCACACGCGACACGCACACGCTGTTGTGCAGCAATTAACGGATTTAAATTTTCATTTGCCATAACTTTTCCCCTTTATTGGTTTGCATACAGCAATGAAAAATCCTAGAACCATAGTATAAAAAAATCAATCACAAAATCATTACCGCCGGTTTACAGCACGCAAAATTGGATTCAGCATTACAACCAATACAAATGCCAACGCAAAAAACAAAATAATTGTTGGAACGATACCGAAACTATCCAGTATTGGCTTTAACAAAATCATTATTACGCCAGACACCCCACTTTTTATCATAGAACCAATTGAAATAACCGTGCCACGTTCATGCGATTCCGTGCGTTCATGAATAAAACCATTAAAAACTAATTTTACCAACGCCTGGACGGCCGGCACAATCGCCATAATCACACACAACACATAAACAATTGGCATATTACCCGCGGCCCAAATTGCGCCCAACGCTGCCCCAAAACCAGCAAAAATCCATATTACTGACAACCACAGGGTTTTATTATTGCCCAACCGTTCAATTGATTTATACGCAAATTTATAACACAACATGCGCGCCACATTGTTTATCCCCAGAATCACACCAAACAACGCCACCGGCACCAACGCCGCAACCATAACGGGCTGCATCAACCACAGCACAATTGTAGCAAATGTCCCATACAATGCCGAATACAGCATCAGTTTTGGCAACTCTGGGTGCCGGGCCGTCATACTAACAATTTTCAAACAATCCCGCAGCGGGCTGGATTCTGGGGCAACCTTGCGTTTTACTTCTGTTATTTCTGGGATAAAGAACAGTATTAAAAACATAATCAATGCCGCCATAGCATTTACCGCCAAAACTAAATTTTGACTGATTGCGAATAACGCGCCACCAATCAAAGTTCCAACCATTGTCCCAGCTGTGCCAATCGTATTAACTGAACCATTTTCGCGCAAATAAGTCTTTTCTGCACCATCGCGTTTCAGCAAATCGTATATGTATGCTTCTTTGGTTCCGCTGAACAGCGCAGTTGCCACCCCCAATCCGGACTCGCACAACAGCACCGCCCAAAAACCAGTTCCAAACAATAATATTGAAAAAGACAAAAACGTCGCAAGCGCGCCCAAAATCAATATTTTCCGCCGCGAAAAAACATCTGCCAAATACCCACTGGGGATTTCAAACAAAAACGCGACAATGCGAAATATTCCCTGAATCATAAAAAAATCGCCCAATCCGACCCCTTTGTTTTGATAAATCAAAACGATAACAGGCAATATTGGAACAAACAGATGGAAAAATTCGGCAACCTTCAAAATCCATAACGCGGTTTTCGTTTCCCGCGACAACATAGACATTTTGTGGTCTTTTTATTTTTATTGGTGCGCGACGCGAGGATACCCGACTCACACCAACCCAAATACATCTCTGGTGCGGGCGAAGGGAATCCGAACGATTAAGCACCCGACGCGCGCCGTTATTAGGCGCAAGTCGTTGGTGCGCGACGCGAGGATACCCGACTCACACCAACCCAAATACATCTCTGGTGCGGGCGAAGGGAATCGAACCCTCGTCTTCAGCTTGGGAAGCTGACGTGCTACCATTATACCACGCCCGCGCACTGCGTGATTCTATAACACGCACAAAAAAATGTCCAGTTTTTATTTTTTATCTGCTTTGCAAATATACATTTATCGGACGTCTGTCCCAACTTGCATTTTCTTTGACAACACGTGCAGGGTTCCCTGCAATAACACAATTTGGTTTGTCAAACGTTCCGCTTACCACCGCACCAGTGCCAATAATGCACCCATCTGCAATCTTTGTATTTTTGCATATTGTGGCACCATAACCAACCCAGACATGATTTCCAATTGTCACATATTTGCCAAAATTTGTCACATTACCCTGCATATCTGTAATCGTATGCGTATCACTGGCCCAAATAATAATTTTTTCTGAAAACTGACAATCTTCGCCTATGGATATATTAACATTATCTTCGCGCACACGAATATCAGCAGAAACAAACGTAGTTCCAGCCCCAACAGATACAGAACAATTATTACAATCGCCAGCCCCAAACCCCAGGTGTACCGCCAATCCCCCACCCACAGAATCGATACGCACGCGGTTACTATCACCATAAATGCTCAATTTTGGTGCAGAATGTTCCCCAACCACAACATCGTTGCCAACACCATGAATTCCGCGATAATTTTTAATACTATAACTGATAATCTTTATTCCGAACACATATATATGAACACGTCCAGAATCACTAATCGTCTTTTTTATAATGCGCATATTCCCCCCATTATCGTTGTTTTACATTTAATTCGCGCTGTAATTTTTCAAATTGTGCAGTTGCGGCCCGCAACAATTTTCTGTTTGGATTGCTGCGCGCCATAGATTTACGCAATGCCGCCAATTTTCCCAAAATCGTAAACGCCCCGCATGATTTCGCACAATTTTCCGCCGATGAAATCATCGCCAACAATTGATTCCAATCCAATTCGCGTTTTGCGTCCATTATTTTCCTGTACCACCAGTTGGAATTTGTAAATTTTGATTTGGGAAAATCAAATTTGGATTTTCGATATTATTACGTTCGGCAATGATGCTGAACAACACGCCACGGCGCAGGAAATTGCGCGCAATAATCCACAAACAATCCCCTTTGCGCACAGTATAGTACGTATCATCATCCCCGGTCATTTCAGGCATAACAAAATTATGATTAACCTCGGCAATAGTGCGCCCATCGCCATCATGCAAACGCACAGTCAATTTATATTCCTGGCCAGATTTTAAATCGCCAACGTCCGCACCTAATCCAAAATGTTTATAATCAGAAACGCGCGCAAACCCCAGATATTTATCATCCAACGATAACGACACACGCAACCGTGGCAAAGAATCACCCGTCACCACAATGCGCCCGGTATCCAGATAGTCAATCTTGGACACAACCAAATCACCATCAACCAACATAGTAGGCGCCTGTAACAAAGTGCTGCCATCATCTGTCATCAATAACGATACAGAATTTTGATAACCCTGTTCAGAAATATAAACAAAAACATTTTCTTCGGACTTAACATTTCCACGAATGCCAATCAATGAAAAAGTATAATTGCCGGGTGCAAACGCGCGGGCAGGGGAATAAACGAATTCACCATTTTCATCCGTACGTTCTGTTGCGACAATTTCACCATTTACAACAATCGAAACACTGTCGTTTGCCACCCAGCGTCCGGCAACAACAACTGTCCCCTGTGGTTCGATACGCACGATATCAAACGTTGGCACACTTACCTGCTCAACAGTTTCCGCCACGATACGTTCGGTTGGTTCAGCCACAGGTGGCACAACAACAACAGTATGATTTGGGTGATGAAAAAACGCCACCCATACCGCCACTAACACAACAAACACAGCACATAAAATAGGGAACCAATACGCCGCCAAACCACTGCGTTGTGTTTTTTGCGGTTGCCCAGCATTGTCATTACCTGCCTGATTTTTATCTGGATTTGGCCGCGCAAAAATATTCAATGTTTTCAAAAAACGCCGTGCGAACGTACGTCTGTTTTCCATCCAATCATTCTGTTGCGCAATTGCATTATCAATTAAATCATCTGTGGAACGTTTTGTCTTTCCCATATTGCTTTTATTGCTGCCGACCATACTAAAAACTCCCTAAAAATTATTAGTTTACAACGTTTGGACAAATTATTACAAATATAATTTCTTTGTCAACTTATTTATGATATAATTGGGCGTAAAACAAGTGGTGATTCAATGAAAAAAATAGGCATTATGACAACCGGCGGCGACTGTTCTGGTTTGAACACAGTAATCCAACGTTTATATCGTGGCGCAACATTGCGCGGTTGGCGCACCATCGGAATCCAAGACGGCACAGACGGCCTGTGTACAACGCCACCCACAATCATAGAATTTAATAATAATACTTTACCAATCGAAGCCGCACGCCTTGCGGGCAGTTTCTTGCACAATGGCCGCGCAGACGCATTAAATTTTGAAACTGCGGCCGAAACGGGCAGGTTGGCGCATTTTAACAAACAACTGCGCAAATCATTAACAGATTTAAAACTGGACGCATTAATTTTAATCGGCGGCAACGGCAGTTTGTCGCTTGCCTGGTGCAATCGCGACATATATTCAGACCTGCAATTAATATGCATTCCCAAAACGATTGACATGGACATCCCGCTTACCGACAAAACAATCGGATTTAACACAGCGGTTCAACAATTAACATCTTTCTGTGATCAATTAATGTTAACCGCACGCAGCCATCACCGTTGGTTTGTGGTACAAACCATGGGGCGCGACTGCGGTCAATTGGCATTGAATGCAGGCATAGCAATCGGCGCAACTGCGATATTAATTCCAGAAATAAAATTCGATGTAAATTCATTAATCGAACACATAAAAAATTTCCCACGCGACTATGGCATAATCCTTGTATCCGAAGGCATATCCTTGCGTGGGCATTCGGGCCGCCCAGCGGATATGATATCTCGCAAATTAACTGCGGCAAAAATATGCAACCGCACAGCATACCCCGAACACACCCAACGTGTCGGCGACACCACCGCAGCGGACAGAATTCTGGCCGCACGCATGGCGGATTGTGCACTGCGTGCAATTGAAAATAATGAAACCTATGTAATGACGGCCATCAATGATTGCAAATGTGAAACGGTAAGTCTGGCCGACTTTTTCGCAGCGGGCGATGTAACATCCGATCCAAACATTCCGGATTTACAAACATCCGACGCCTATGTATCACCCGATGATCCGCTATTGGAAATTGCCACCAACATGGGCATATACCTGGGCGAAATAAAATAATCCCACAAATGTGGGATTTTTATATTTCTTGTTTTTGTTTATTAAATACAGTATAATTTACACTGAATTCAATGGGGACATTGATTTCGGGACTTAGAAAATCCCATAAGTATGCGGCGAAATCCATCGTCGTTATCCGACATAAAATCACACAAGCATCGAAATGTGCATGTGTCTTTTTATCCCGACATTATTGGTCGGGAAGTCGTGGCCATAAGGCACCGCCAAAAACCACGAGGTCATTCATACTTATGATTTTTCTAACTTCCCGACCACCAACGAGTTTGGTGGTTTACTTTGTTTAACGATAAACAAAACCAAAGGAAGGTTACGTAATGAAAAATCATTTAATTCTGGCCTGTATTTTGACCGCCACAATAATCCCACCCGCACATGCCGTTACCAAATGCGTGGCATTAAATACGTTAAATACAACTTGTACATCTACGGAAAGTGCATCGTCATACTCATATTCCACAGACTGGGCAAACACATGCACCTCAAATGGGATAACAACATCTATCAAAGGAGTTGCTGCTTGCAGTTCTGACATAAGCGGCGTAGGCGGAACCAGTTCAACACTATCCATATCCTCAAACCAGGACGAAAATGTATATTGTTGGTGCAAAATGACGAGCCCAGCTGTATCAAATTGGGCATTTCGGGCGTCGTACACAAAGGGCGTTCCTTGCCCTGAGGGTTGTGCAACTAGCTGTGCAACGGGTTTACGGGAAGGTTCTTCGACAGTTACTAACTTCCGTCGTGCGCTGTTCGGTAACCTTTCTGACTAATGGGGGCGACGATGAAACGAATCATTTTTGTGATATTGGCAATTGCGCCGATGTGCACATTTGCCGCCGAACCGTCCACGTCATGCCCGTCCGGTTATGTTGCGGTTGTAGAGGATTATATGGACATCGCGAACAGTTCATGCCCATCGGGTTATACGTCCGCTGGTACGGCGACAAGTTGTTTGGTCAGCAACCCCGGCGGTTCGTGCATAATGTACGCACCGGCGAACACTACATACAGCGATAACACCGGCTCATACATATTCGATCAGGCCTGCGCCATGGAATAACCCACCCCGGGCTTCGCCCACCCCTCCGCAGAGGAGAACTAGCTACATACCGTTGCGGGGCAAAGTTCCCCTCTACGGAGGGGTGTCGACGTATCGGGCCCCGCGAAAATGCAATTTTCGTGGGTGATAAGTCGACGGGGTGGTCAGAGAGCCCCAAAAAACACCCTTACTCCCCTTTGTCATTCCGAGAAAAGTGCGACGGGGGGGGCAATAACCACAACCACCACTCCGCCGGCTTGTTACCCACGAAAATTGCAACAACAAAAAACGGGGCAACGCCCCGCCTTTACATAACTTTGCCCTGTAACGGATAAAAAGTTAATTGAATCTTTTCCCACT
>JADINE010000040.1 GCA_017694175.1 Candidatus Enterousia excrementavium
CGACTTTGGCGAATAACATTATCGCGAATTTCATAATAATCTTCTGTGGCATAGTGCAGGCTTTCTTGAACACGCGCCAATTCGCGATTATTGCGTGGCACCTTGTAATTTAACACGGGCATAACGAACACAAGTGTCGGCACCGCCACCAGCACAGCGGCCAAAGTAAAACTTTCGCCGGCAATACCAAATTTGCTTTCAGATTTATTTTCAGACATGCTGCTTTTTCCTTTTATCAATGCTAATATAGTACAAATAATGTATATCGTCAACATAATTGATTTCTTTCATCGCAGTATACATATGTATTTGCCGCGTGTCAAACCCAGCCCTGCATTCACAATTAATTTTGCATGCGGTGTTAATGCCGGTAATCGCTGATTATGATGTCAACGCATTCGGCGGTCAAATCGCAAACCGGTATGGTACGCGCCAGATATAATTTCTGATATACTGGTGTACAAAACCCTAACAAAAAATCCGCCAAATGGCGGATTTTTTGCTAGGGTTCATTTGTTATAAATTGGCAGTCCCAACGGGAATCGAACCCGTGTTACCGGAATGAGAATCCGATGTCCTAACCGCTAGACGATGGGACCACAACGCGCAATATCTTAGCAATTATTCACATTAAATCAAATAAAAAAAGCCGCCATTTTTGGCGGCAAATTATTTTTTACTGTTGATAATATTAAATGCGGCCTCGGCCGGTGTTGGGAATCCCAGACCCAGCGAGTTTTGCCCCAACACCTGTCGAATAATATTCGGGGTTAATTCCGTATCCAGCACGTTCCCGATACCGTCAATAACCGCATTCCCGGTTGGATATGGACTGTACGGCTGAATCTGGCCTGTGGTTTGGTCTATGCTGTGCAACGCGGTCCAACGATTGGTATTCGCGTCCAGATAGTACGGATAATATTGACCCTGATAAATTGCCACCACCACGGCATTTCCATTGACGTTCACGATTGGGGCATACGAACCGCCCGTGGTCAACAGTTTGGCCAGCGTCACAATTTGCAATTGCACACGTCCGACAACACCGTTTGCTTTGTCCAGTATTGCACCCAGCGTGATTTCAAATTCGCTTTGCTGTGGTGTTTGTTGCGCTTCGTCGTCATCGTCGCCACCGGCAACCAACGCGCCAATCAATGCACCTGTACCAACCGCGCCGACCACAGCCGCCGCCGCAATCAGTCCAGCATTATTTTTGCGTTCAACATTATGTTTATATGTTTCGGTTGTGTGTTCTGGGACAACATTGGGTGTGGTATCCACAACGTTTTCCTCGGGTGTTGGTTCTGCGCTGTCGTCATCCGGTTCAGGCACCGGCATAGGTGCAACAACAGGCAAATCATCATCAATAACCAAATCGTCATCAATCACGATATCTTCATCCGGAATTTCAATATCATCGTCCAAAATCGGTAACACAGGCGCGACCTGGTCATCATCGCCGCCCGGGCGCGATATAACCAGCGCATCAGAATCCTCCAGATTATGATAGACAAGATTCGTGCCTGCCACAGTGTCAGTGACGACGGCGGCCCCTATGGCGCCACGGGCGATGGCCGTACTCGCACTAATATTTCTGAATATTTCCCCAGCGCCAGTAAAGTAAATCGTGTCGCCCAATTGCAAACCCAACCGTTGTACTACTTGTGAATTGGTTATGTTTGTTGGCCACCCATTAAACCGTGCCATAGATTGAATAAAATTGTTGCTTAAAATGGATCCAGTATTCCCAGTCATATTAACATTATGCAACAAATTAACATTATTTCGTATTCTGGGGTTGGTTCTGGACAAGTGGTCGCTAACTCGTGCAGGAATCGCATTTCTTAATTTTACCATTTGCGCATAATTATTGGCAATGTTTACTATTCCACCCGCCAGCATCATAACGTTACCAACGGTTCGGGCCACTTGCCAAAACTCTGCCTCAGTTTTAACAGCACAATTATTTCCTGATTCATCGCAATCGAAAAATTCCGGGTGTGCAAAGAATTCAGTCCAGAATTTTGAATCATCCGGCAACATTTCAATCAACCGCAGGAATATATCATCCAATCCCCTTTGTTGTGCGTCGGTTAATTCTTCTTTGTAACCTTCCATGCGGTTCAGTTCATTAATTACCAAATCTTCTGCGCATTGTGCATCGTTGTTAATAAAACATTGTTGTGCTTTTTTCACAAACGGGTCAAATATGCCGTACGTCATGACGGCTTCGGCCGTTATAACGCCCGCGCCACCAACGCCCACCAAAACGGAACCGGCTATGGCAACCGCGCCGGTGCCGGCCGTCAGTACAGTCGCCGCCACGGCAACCACAACGGTGCCCGCAACTGTTGCAATTTTTACACCGTTTTGTAAACGTGTTGCACTTCTGGAATCTGGCAAAATACACAGATTATTGGTGGCATCCCAATATATATCCTTGCATACTGGGCACGATACCTCGTTTTGGGCTTTTAATTCCTCGCATTGTGCCTGGCCCAGAGCAACGCAATTTTTGCCGTCGAATGTGCCGTCTGCATTTATGCACATCATTGCTTGTTCCGCTGAATTGGCGTATTTTTTCCAAGCTTCGTTCACATCGTCGAACACAAAATCAATTGGCTGGCCATTGTAATAACATGTAATGATATCGTCTTTTGGACTAAATGTTGTCACTGCACATCCGGGCCCGCGATATGTTTTGAATGCACTGTCGCATGTAATCATGGCGGGGCTGACACCGCATTTGTTTCCGGTATATTGTTTCAGCGCGTCAATCATGGATAAATTGGTATTTGCCTGAATTCCGCGGCAAAATTCAAAATTGTTAATGCCGCACGCTGTGCGCAGTTCGCTGGCGTCTTCTACTGCCTTGAATTTAATATAGCATACTTCATTTTCGCCAAATTCTGTGGTGGCGCCGAATAACTTTGCACTTTCGTTTATTTTTTCACACGTTGCGGCATCTACGTTCATGCACATGTTGGTATTTTCCCCAGCAAAAAGCCCCAATTGTCCAGTGGCCAAACCTTTGCTGCCGGTGTACATTCTGCACAGCGCGTTGCTTATATCATTTTGTATTTTGTTATCAACGGATTCACGAACGTCGTCAAATTTAAATTCGTAAAATGCGCCGCTGGTGGTTGATTTACATTGAACCCAATCGTCGTTACCCTTTTTGCGATAATTTGTAGAGCATACAACAGAATCATTGTGTTTAATACGTGCGTATTCCTGGGCCAATGTAACAGCAGACGCCATTTGCACATTTGTCCAGTTAAAGAAATCGCGTTCACACACAGAAATATTTTTTACACTATCAGGAATTTTTTCAAATTCGTCTTCGTCGCACACAGCATAAAATTCTGTATCTGCAAACATCATTAATGCATTGGTAAATGCCACACATTGCTGTTTCCCGGCTGCGGTTTCTATGTCCAGTCCGCCGGCCACACATACCGCCCACATGCCGCCGGCAGATATTCCATGGTTCCCAGTGGCGTCCAGTTGTGCGTTATATTCACTTAACATCGCCGCCAGATTATCTTCGTCTGGGAAATATTGTTTTCCGATCGTGTATAAATGTTCACTGTCGACTCGCAGATAAGTTTCAGCCACCGCAGGTGTAAGACAAAACAAACAAGCAAATATTGCAATCAGTTTTTTCATTTTAACACCCCTGTGCATTTTTCTGCGATTTCTGATACCCGACGAATGGCGCCAATTTGTGTCGCATTAAACACAGTTGCGGTTGCAGATGCGGCCGTGGTGGCGCCCGCCAAAACATTTGATGCAGTATTCAAATTGCGTTCGCGATCTTTTTCTTGGGCATTGTTGTCATTGCGTGGTTTATTGGCTGATGCCGATACAATCGCACCTGCGATTCCGGTGGCTGCCCCAACGCCCGATGAAATTGCCGCCCCTGTTCCCCGTGTGTTGATGCTGGAAATATCAGCGTACTTAAATTCCCCGCACGTGTCGGCAATTTCCTGGGCTTCGGTTACATCATATCCATCTAACCGCGCCTGGATTATGGAATCGCGCAGTGTATCCACTGCGGCAACACAAGTTTCCAATTGTTGTTTTAAATCACCGCGCACCTGGTTTGTTCCGGCAATAATTGCGCCCGCCACATTGGTTGCACCACTTGTTGCCAATAATCCTGTACGCCAATTGCCCAAAGACTTGGATTGTCTGTTTGTTTTTTCTAATTCAGATTCAATTTCATCTGCACTGCGCAGAACCCGATTATAACTGTTGTTAAACTCGTCCATGAATACCGTAACTTCCAATTCAGTCATTGGGGCCAAGTTTTCTGATTTCTCGCGGATTTCCTGTAATATTTGTTCCAGTTGTTCGGCCTTGGCATCTTTGGATGATTTTACAATGCCAACAACGGTTGCGCCTGCGCCGGCCGCTGTACCAACGCTGGTCACCGCGGTATTAATTCCGGCCATGGTTTTTAACCCGGACAGTTCGTCGTTAATACCAATACATGCAGTATATGTGGCACGCAACGCGTTTTCCAGTGTTATGGCGTCTGCAAACGCCTGGCATGTGACCAAACAAAATATGATTGGTAATATTTTTCTCATCTCGTATTCCCAGGATTACACACGTAATTTTATCACAATACTGAATTCAAACCAACCATTTTTTCAACAAAACAACCGTTTCCCCAGAAATCCGGCATATTTTTGCGCGATTTCGTGCCGATTGCTAACTTTGGTTTGGATTCGGCTTGGGTGGTATGGCGGGGCGCACGGATTCCCTCGCACGGCGCGATGCGCTTATTTCCAAAAGTGTTTATTTGCAAATGCTTGGCCAGACCCAGGTTTTAAATATTGCTCAAATTCCGCGGCAGCGTGACGACTAGAAAACGCAAAATAATTTACCAGTTTCCATGGTTTGTATTTTGCAGTGTGAAAAGAGTACCCCGCGTTGTGTTGTTTTAATCTGTTTGGTAAATCATCTGTCATGCCAATATATTTTTGACCAGGGACAGATATGCTTGTTATCAAATAAACGTAAAACATAGTTGCATGATAAAACAATGATTTTATTTCGTCAAGAATCGCATCGTCACAGACGCGAAGGGAGCGGCATGTAAACAAAAACCCCGCCAAAAGGCGGGTAAATAGATAATAATTGCGTCTGCCACACTTCGTTAAAACTTCGTGTGGCACTCCTTCGCGTGAACTGTTCCGCTCCGGCTTGCCAGCGCATCGTCACAGACGCGAAGGGAGCGGCATGTAAACAAAAACCCCGCC
>JADINE010000041.1 GCA_017694175.1 Candidatus Enterousia excrementavium
GTGAATGGTGCTGTATCACACCCGCCCAGGCTGATATAATTAACAACGCAAAACGTGTAATCGCGGTTGGAACAACGTCTATGCGCACGCTGGAAAGTGCGGCAATGGATAACTGTAATTTGCCGGAATCTGCGCGTTGCAAACGCGTTTCGCCAATTTGTCGCAGCACCGATATTTTTATCACGCCGGGATATAAGTTTCGTGCAGTTGATGTACTGCTGACGAATTTTCATTTGCCTAAATCAACGCTGTTTATGTTGGTTTCGGCGTTCGCGGGACTGGATGAAATGAAGAACGCATATGCCCATGCCGTTGCAGAAAAATACAGATTTTTTTCGTATGGGGATTGTTGTTTGTTGTTTAAAAAGGATGGCGCGCAATGAAATTCGAACCGCAATTACATAAATTGCCAAATGGACTGACGGTTATTTTGATGGCCCTATATCCATTTTGACCCAGGGCGCGGATTTTGACGCTGATTTGGGGGCGGTTTGGCGCGAAAATTTTAAATAAAGTGGGAACAATAAAATGTCGTTAAAATTTACTTTGTTGGCAACGGACGGAAACGCACGTCGTGGCGCGGTGGAAACGGCACACGGCACTTTCCAAACACCTGCATTTATGGCGGTGGGCACATGTGCCACGGTCAAGGCATTGACTATGGATCAGGTATCCGCCACCGGAACCCAGGTTATTTTGGGCAATACGTATCATTTGATGATGCGCCCGGGTGGCGATTTAGTGGAACAAATGGGCGGTCTGCACCAGTTCAGCGGTTGGCATGGCCCGATATTAACCGACAGCGGCGGGTTTCAGGTTATGTCGTTGTCGAACCTGGTCAAAATGAGGGAAGAGGGCGTTGAGTTCACATCGCACATAGACGGCGGAATAAAACACTTTCTGCGTCCCGAGGATTCAGTGCATATCCAGCATCAACTGGATTCTAATATAACAATGGCACTGGACGAATGCCTGCATTTACCGGCGCCACGTGAACGGGTTGAAAAGAATGTGGAAATGGTTGCCCGCTGGGCGCGCCGCAGCCGCGATGCATTCATCGATCGGCCGGGGTACGGCATATTCGGCATAGTCCAGGGCGCCGATTTCGCAGACCTGCGTAAAAAATCCGCCAAACAATTAACAGATATCGGATTCGACGGTTATGCAGTGGGCGGACTGGCCGTGGGCGAGCCCCAGGATGTTATGTTCGATATGATTGCAACCACAACGCCATTGCTGCCGTCGGACAAACCGCGGTATTTGATGGGGGTGGGAACTCCGTTGGATATATTGGGCGCGGTGGAACGTGGTATCGATATGTTTGATTGTGTAATGCCCACGCGTGCCGGTCGCACAGCCCAGGCTTTTACCAGACACGGTACCATGAACATGAAAAACGCGCGTTTTCGTGATGATGCCGCACCATTGGATGACAAATGTGGATGCCCGGCATGTAAACTGTCGCGTGCATATATTCACCATTTGGTGAAATGCAATGAAATTCTGGGGGCAACATTGCTGACCCAACATAATCTGTGGTTTTATCAGGATTTAATGCGCGATATCCGCACTGCGATTGAACAGGGCAACTTTGCCGAATTCAAACGCGCCTTTATTGCGAAATATACAGGTAATGAATAATTAAAAACGAAAAAGGAAAAAGATATATGTTTGAAAATTTAAAATTAAAACTGGCCGCCCGTTGGCTGAAAGAAAACCAAGTACAACCAAAATTAGTATTAAGTGCGTCGGATAAAATCTATCTGGCCACGGCGAAAAAGACGATAAAAAAATTAACATACATTTACACATTGGCATGTTTGCCGGACCAGGACAGACCGGGACAGTGCAAACTTTTACCGACGACCCAGGTATCGACTTTTGATAATAAACGTCACGCAGAACTGTATTACAACACAATAAATCAAATCATGAAATTGCAAAGCACATGGCCCGGCACTGAATTCGCACGTTCAATGTCGGCTGAAGCAATAGTTGCATTCAAACAGCAAACACGATAAAAACGGTTGAAATATGTGCGACAATTTTAATAAACTGTGTGTGTCATGAAAGGAGTTTAGTCATGCCCAAAAAGTCAAAAGAAGTCGAAGTTATTGAGCAAAACGGCGCAAAAACCGTGAAAAAGAAAAAATCGTTTATAACACGTGTTAAAACAGTATTCGCGGTTGTATCAGTAATCTGGATTGCGCTGGTAATTGCTGCACCGTTGATTGTAAAAAACAAATACAGCGAACCGATTAAAAAATCGATTGTTGTGTCTATGTTCTATGATTTACAGCGTGGTCTGGTGGAACAATACGAAAAATTGCTGGATGGCGTTGCCGATGCGATTGATTTGGAAAAGCCGGTCGCATTCGCAGTGGATAAAGTGCGCATGGTCGGCAGTGCGGTTGATGTTGTAACCGATACCACAGATAAAGCCAAGGACGTCACCGCCAAGGCCAGTGAAACAACAGATAAAGTAACCGACACCACGGAAAAGGTTGGTAAATTAACCGGCCTGGCCAATATGTTTGGCATTGATACAAGCGGCGTTGACAAAGCGTTAAACGAAGTGAACAAAGGCGTGGCTCAGGTTAATACCGGTATTGATAAAGCCAATGAAACAATTGCCCGTGTTGATGATGTTGCCGAAATGGTAAACACCAAATTGGATGAAGTTGAACATGATTTAACCGGCTTGTTACAGGTTGAATTTGACGAGATGATTGACGAGGTCGTAAAAACTCAACTGGACAAAGGCACAGGCGGTCTGGGTACTGCATTGTTAACAGATTACGGCATTGAACACGTGTATCCATGGCGTCCGTCATCGTGGCCTGTGGCGACCCAGATTTATAACGATTTGTCACAATCCGACGTTCAAATCGTGACGACCATAACAGATACAGTTGATAAATATTTTAACTATGTTGCATGGGGTTTGGTCATAGCGTTCTGGGTTTTGGGCTTGTGGATATGGCACGCCATGTTCAAAAAGACCAAGGCTATTATTGCACCGTTTGTTGTATGCCCGCGTTGCGGCCACACATTTGCGGATAAACGCACTGCATACGGATTTTTGCAGATAATCCAGCCATGGAAATGGTTGTAACACATGGCGGAAAAACGCGAAATTTCCGGCAGTGATTTTGGTGACCCGGTTCGGACAAATCCGACCGGGTGCTTGTATTTTGTGTTGGCGTTCAGTATAATGATGATGTCTGTGGCGGCGTACGGCATTTGGAGTGAGGTTCGCCACGCCAACACATTAAAACAGCAGGAATTAAACATTCAACAACGGCGCCATGATTTGGCAAAACGCCAATATACGCTGGATTCATTGCGGTATTTTGCCCCCGGACGCCAGCGATAAAATTTTACTTGCAATTGCAAAAAAGATATGTAAAAATATGCCACGCAGTGCGAGCGTAGCTCAGTTGGCTAGAGCGCAACCTTGCCAAGGTTGAGGTCGAGGGTTCGAGCCCCTTTGCTCGCACCAAAGTTTTATCTGATGGGGACAATCGGAAAATGAAATTGGTGTTGAAAATTTTTTATTGATACGGTGCGACCATCAAAGATTTGACGGACGCACTTTTAATGCGTCCTTTTTTTAACTTTTAAACGCCCAACAAAGGAAACGAAAATGTCAGAAAACACAAACAATGCCACAAAAATATCGACAAATGAATTACAGGCGCGCCTGCAAAAGGCAGAAAACATTCGTGCGCGCGATGGTGTTGTTTGGAAAGATAAATTCGACCGCAGCCATAAAATTTGTGACACCCGCAATTTGTCCGATGGCGCGCATGTGCGGCTGGCTGGTCGCGTGACGGCATTGCGTTGGCTGGGGAAATTGATGTTCGGCCGCATTTATGATATTGACGGCGAAATCCAGTTTTCTATGTCCCGCGAAGAATTGGGCGAAGAGCAATATAAATTCATGAAATCCAACGTTGATTTGGGTGATTTCATTGGTATTGATGGCGAGCTGTAT
This sequence comes from Candidatus Enterousia excrementavium, assembly GCA_017694175.1. Taxonomy (GTDB): domain Bacteria; phylum Pseudomonadota; class Alphaproteobacteria; order Rs-D84; family Rs-D84; genus Enterousia; species Enterousia excrementavium. Next base: position 3,998 of record JADINE010000041.1, read on the forward strand.
CATACAACAGCGGGCGAATTGACAGTTCGTGTGGCAAAATATGAAATTTTGTCCAAAGCCCTGCGCCCGTTGCCTGAAAAGTTCCATGGGCTGACGGATATGGAAACACGCTATCGCCAACGCTATTTGGATATTATTGCCAATGAAGACACGCGCCGCACAATGAAAATGCGTTTCAAAATGTTGCGCCTGATACGTGAATATCTGAATTCAAATGGTTTTATCGAAGTCGAAACACCGATAATGCAGGTTGTTGCCAGTGGTGCCGCCGCGCGCCCATTTATCACGCATCATAACGCGTTGGATGCTGATTTTTATCTGCGTATTGCACCGGAATTATTTTTGAAACAAACCATTGCCGCCGGGTTCGACCGCGTGTACGAATTGGGCAAAAATTTCCGCAACGAAGGCATGGACGCCATGCACTTGCAGGAATTCACCATGTTGGAATGGTATGCTGCGTATTGGAATTACCAGGATAATATTAAATTTTCATGGGATATGATTCAAAAAATCATCATGGATTTGCGCGGTTCGTTACAAATTGAATACCAGGGCACTAAATTGGATTTTTCCAAATACGACGAAATCGATTACACAGCCCGCATGAATGAATTGCTGGGTGTTGATATTTTGGAATTCCGCGACACAGACGCCCTGAAAAAACAGTTGATTGCCGGCGGCATGTTTGGCGCGGACGAAATGGAACCACTGAAATCTGTGCCGGCCATAGTGGACTATGTGTTCAAACGCAAAATCCGCGACCAGATTATCCAGCCAACAATTGTATATAACTATCCGGCGTATTTGATACCATTGGCGCGCCGCAACGACGCCGACAATCGCCGCATAGATATATTCCAGTTGATTGTCTGTGGTGCCGAATTGATAAAGGCATATTCTGAATTGGTCGACCCAATTGTCCAGCGCGCCGCGTTCGAAGAACAGGCGAAAAACAAAGCCGCCGGTGACGACGAGGCATTTGACCTGGACGAAGATTTCCTGCGTGCCATGGAACACGGTATGCCACCGATTTCGGGCCTGGGGTTGGGGATTGACAGATTTTTCTCTATCATAGCGGACGCCCCGACACTGCGTGACGTTATATTATTTCCGATAATGAAATAATGGGGGCATGCCATGATAACACCGTATTCTGAAAGCAACGCGGCCGACCTGGCCGCCGAACGGGACAGGAAAAATCAGGCCACCATCGAACAGGCACGCAAATCTGGCCGTATTAATGACGAAGCCGCCGCGTATTTATCTGAATTATATTCCGATGGTATGCTGTGGTTCCGCGAAGTGTTCTATTTTCTGGGTAAATGTTTTGGTGCGCCCAAGGCACCCGTTATGCGCTATGATTATGCCACCGACAGCGCAATTGACGAACCGATAAAGGTATCGGATATAAATCCATTGTCACCATATATTGTGCACCATCGTTTGGACGCAGACCCCATGCGTAATCAATTTTTTACCAGTGGGGCGGGGCATAAAATTGACCTGGCTGTGTCGTCCATCGTCACGGTTATTGTCGGCGCACAAAAAAGCATCGACAGGGCATTGGACAAAGTAACCGGAAAATACTATGCCGCATACGTGGACGAAGTTGCCGCGACAGTGTATCGTGTGATTGCATCACACGAACGTTTGGCGTCTGCGCGTGCGGTTGCCGATAAAATTCGCGCGAAATTAAACGAACGCTATATTTCCACACCATCCGAAACAGTGCTGTCCATTATCGGTTCCGGACACGAAAAAATCGCGGTGGAATTGGTGCGTGAATTGGACAAAGTCCCACGTCCCCGCATGCGCTTGCAGGACGTTTGGCGTGTGAAATGCCTGTTTGATTTAATCCCCCAGGCCCGCACATTTATTGAACGCGTGTGTGACATGATGCCGGATCGGATTTTATCTGTGCGCGATAATTTTTACGATATGAAAAATCCGCGTAATTATCGCGACGCCAAATTAATAATCGATATAGGCAAAGACGGCCACGTCGTTCCCATGGAAATCATCTGCCAGGTTCGCACGTTTTTCGAATTTGAACGCCAAACACACGGAAATTACGAGGTGTCGCGTAAACGTGAAAACAACAAAAACACTAAAACCGCGCGCACCAGTGCAGATATAGAACGCAAATTGGCGGATTTTATGGAAATGGGCGTTAAACAATACAATCTGATGATTTGCCAGTGCCTGGAAGATTTGTTCGACCGTGTCGGTTGGAATATTTTGTACAGCCAGGGTACAGATGTATCCATGTTTGACGGATTTCCTAAACTGTGCAAACTGTATTATCCGCCAAAGATTTTGGATATCATCGTTGATAAATTGGACAACGCCATTGAAAACGAAGTTTTCCGTATCAAAGACGCCCCGGCCAAATTGACCCAGGCCCAGGAAAGCGAGATTTTTCATTTCATGGCGCGGTTTATTCTGGTTGCGGCCATGCCGTATTTCCAGCATGACTGGACCGTACCGTCCGACACATTGGCGGGCAAATTGTTTAACTTTGTTATGACCGAAGTCCAACGGTATTACAAAAAATCCAGTAAATAAAACACATTGTGCCCCAGGAAATCAAACCACGATTTCCAGGGGCGTTTTTTCTTGCAATCTGTATCGTAATCCGCAACAATTATTACAGGTTCACAGTACTTTGGGAACCATAACAAGCATAAGAAAGGAAGGCACATTATGCGTCAAGGTAAAGTAAAATGGTACAATGGTAAAAAGTGCTTTGGCTTTATTACGCCGGACACGCCGAATGAAAATGGTAATATGGATGATGTTTTTGTTCATTCCAGTGCATTAAAAGCAGCGGGTATCAGATTCCTGAATGAAAATGATATTGTTGAATTTGACGAAGAAGTCCGTAATGATAAATTATCTGTAACCACGCTGAAACTGATTCATCGCGACGAAGAATCGGCCCGCCGGTTCCAGGAACGTCGCGCCGAACGCCGCCGCGCAATCGAGGACAGAAAACAGCGCGAAGAAAAATCCGAACGTCGCAGCGGATTTGCGTTTTGGAAAAAATAAAATTTTATCGATAATAACTCAACCGCCCATCTGGGCGGTTTTTTGTTATGCTGTACATCAGTTGTACACCAATCCCAAACAAGGAACTTTACTTTCGTCCCATCGCGGAACCAGTTCCCATCCATTGGAGGGGTGACACGAAGCCCGGGATGGTTAGAGAATGCATAATTATCCACCGACTTTTTTCTTGTGTGTAGAACTATAAAAAACGGGGCAAATGCCCCGTTGTTTATTTCTGCACAAAGTGCACGCTGTATTGCGGTTTTTTATCCGCACCCAACGATGCGCGTACAACGCGATTGGATGCACCCTGAACCGCGCGAATCAGATTTTGTCTGTCTTTGCGTTCGGTCTTGGTCATGTTATCAATGGCCTTGGTGATTTCAATCTGAATCTGGCGTTTCATGAACCCAGTGTCATCAGTTTCAAAAATACCAACGCTGGAAACTTCGGGCGTACCCTTTAAAAATCCGCGTTTATCGACCGGCAACGTCACGAATATCGCGCCGTTTGTTGCGATTTTTTTACGCGTTTTATACACAGGGTCGTCCGTGCTGCGTTCTGTTTCGCCCTCCATCACGACAAAGCCTGTTTCGATGGTTTCAGCAACATATGGCACCTGGCCATCAGCCAACGCAATCATTTCGCCATTATGCACAACCATCATGTGCTTTGCGCCGCCACGTTCCATTGCCATTTTGCCGTTCAACATTTCATTGATGTAATCGCCATGCATTGGCACAGACACCTGGGGATGCACCATATCATAAAAGCGTTCGAATTCAGGGCGCCCCGCATGCCCACTGGCGTGCAGATGATCAGTATCATAAATCGTATGCGTTTTAATACCCATGCGCGCCAATTTATTGTACAGGTATGAAACATCCTGTTCGCGGCCTGGAATAATAATTGCGCTGAACAAAACAGTATCTGTCGGTTGCAGTTTCATTTCCTTTACGTGCCCGCGGCACAGACGTGTCAACATAGCAAACTGTTCACCCTGGGAACCGGTCAGGAAAATAGCCTGTTTTTCAGCCGGCAAATCTTTGATTTCGCTGTGCAGATACACATCGTCTTTGTCCAGATATCCGAATTCAATCCCCATTTCGCGGAATTCAGGCAATCCCACAAACGGCACAGGATTTGGATTGCTGCGTTCCTTTATCGCGGCAACGCGGCCGGCTGCACGTGCGGCCTGGGCGAACATTTTCATACGCGCCAGGGAACGCGAATATCCCGTTACCAACACGCGCCCAGGTGCGTTTTTCATGATTTCAGTCAATGTTTCGCGAACTTGCACTTCGGTTGTTTGGGGTTCTTGGCGCGATGCAGACGTTGAATCACACATGCATGCCAGCAATTTTGGATCCGAACCAATTTCACGCAAACGTGCATAGTCGGTTGGATCTTCAATCGGGTTATCGTCGTTAAACGTCCAGTCACCTGTGTGCAGAACTTTGCCCGCCGGTGTTTTTATGATTAACATTTGCGCTTCGGGTACAGAATGGGAAACATGGAATGTTTCAACTGTAAACGGCGCCAAATCCAATGTTGCACCATGATGGTCGAATTCAACGATATCTGTGTCAGGATTGAAATCTATTTCCGCACCACGGAATGTTTGACGCAGTATTTCCGCCGGGAAACGCGTGCAGTAAATTGGCTTTCTGAATTTAGGCCACACGAATTTCAACGCACCGATGTGGTCTTCGTGCCCATGGGTTAAAACGAAACCGACAACGTCCTTTTTGCGTTTTTCCAGCCAAGTCGTGTCGCAGTATTGCACATCGCCGGCACCGATTTCTTCCTCTAAAAATCCCATACCACAATCAACGACCAGATATTTGCCTTTGTATTTATAAACGTACATATTTTGACCGACGTGTTCCAAACCGCCCAATGCCATAAAGTACAATTTTTCGTCGTTTTTATCGCTTTCGTGTTTGTTCATGCCGGTAATTGTTTGCGGCACATCTGCATCGGGCGCGATTGTTTCCGGCGCAGTTTGTTTTTTACGTACTTTTACCATAATAAACCCTTTTGTTAAGTTACACTTATGCGCCGCCACATAATCCATTGCCAATAAAGAACACGTCTTTATTTGTAGTGAATCAGTGGCAGCACGGCTTTTATTTTCCCCGCGATAATCAATAATAAATTAAAACAACGGGGAATTTTTGGGACTTATCCCAAATCTCTCTTACCCCGACAATGTTAGTATATTTTCAATTAAATGCAAGGGATAAATAAAAACTAGCGTTTTATGCGCTGTTGCAGTATACTTACAAATGAACTGGCGGGGACGCTGGCTCAGGGACCTAGAAAATCCCGTAAACAGACGATGCGTGATACGCATTGTAATCCATATGCACAGTTTTTTCTGTGCGAACCCGACTGTAACAGGTCGGGGATCTGCGAGTATACAACAGGGCGCATGCCTGAAATTCGCGGGGTCATTTCTGTTTATGATTTTTCTAGTCCCCGACCGCCAATCCACTGGCGGTTTTTTAGTTCGCAAACCAAGGGGAAACAGAAAATGAAAAAAATATTAATTGGGGCATTATTCGTGCTATGGGCGGGGCCAACATTTGCTGCTTGCAGCGGCAGTGTTTATGACGAATACGGATATTCGGTAATCGGTGCGTCTGTAATTATCAAAGGAACAATGTACGGTGCAGTAACTGATATCGACGGCAATTTTACTATACCCGAATGTAAAACCAGGGATACACTGCAAGTGTCGTATATCGGATACGCGACCAGAGAATTTTGTGTGGGGCAAACGATGAACGGTTTTACTGTGATTTTGTGCGAAGATACTGAAAGTTCGGATCCTGTTAACACCCGTGCCACGCCCAGTTGTATTCCAAACATAGGCGAGGGCACCAGTTGCCCAGGTGGCGGTGGCGATACAGGTGGGGGCATTCCGTGTGACAAATGTCCGCATTGTGAATCTATGGATTGGACAGATTTGAACCCCGGTTATCAAATGCGCGTCACGGCGTCGTGTAACACATCTCAGTGTCGTTGTACCAAAAGAATTGAATATCGGTGTGCGCCCGGATGGTATGGCACAACAACAGATGGATACACTGGTTGCAGCAGACGCGGTTGCAGCGGCACAGTTTATTTTGAAAACGGTGACGTAGTAACTGGTGCAAATGTTGTTGTAAAAAATACAACCAATGGCGTTGTAACTGATTTGGATGGGCTATTTTATTTGAGTGGATGCGATGTCGGTACAGAATTAATTGTTACAATGATCGGCCTTGTTCGCCAGGATGTTACAGTGACCGATGCAGATCGTACAAATATGGAAATCACCATGCCAGACGATTATGGGGAAATAAATTGTGATGCCGGATATTATATGGATTGGTCCACGGGGCAAAGTCGTTGTATTAAATGCCCGGCATACGGTAACGTGGCCGGTCAAATTGCAGCCAGCAACAGCCATAATTTTGATAATGATATAACATATTGCTATATCCCAAGTGGTACACAAATCAATGATGCCACAGGTGCGTTTGAATATACAAGCAATTGCAGGTACAGCGAATAAAAAACGGGGCGGGGCCCCGTTTTTTATTCCGCCAGTGTTCCAACGGACATTGTTATGCGGCGAATGCCGCTGCTGATGGATTTTTCTTTGTTCACACGGGCGTGAATTATTTCGCCGGTGTGATATACGTGTGTGCCACCGCACAATTCGCACGATACATCGCCGGCCGAAATAACCTTTACCACGTCGCCATATTTTTCGCCAAACAAAGCCATTGCACCACGTTTTTTCGCGTCGTCTATGGACATTTCTTCGTGCGCAACGGGCATATCGTCCGCAATCCATTTGTTAACTAAATCTTCGACCGCCTGTTTTTCTTCGGCCGTCATTGCGCGCCCAAACGAAAAGTCAAATCGCACAGAATCAGGCGACACTTTGGAACCGCGCTGTTCAACATCTTCGTTCAACACATGGCGCAATGCCGCCTGCAACAGGTGGGTTGCTGTGTGAGCCCGTGCGGTTTGCTGACGCGCGGCCGCATTAATTTTCGTTTGCACTGTGTCACCAACGGACAAATCGCCGGTTAAAACGCCTTTGTGAATCACAACGTTATCAACGCGTGCGGCTTCGGCCACAGTCATGATTGCTGTGCCATTTGCCACTAATTCGCCGGCATCACCAACCTGGCCGCCCTGGGTGCCATAGAAATTAGTTTTGTCCAAAGCAACTTCGACTTCGTCCCCGGATTTTGCGCTTTGCACAAATTCGCCATCGTGCAAAATTGCTAATACGGTTGATGTTAAATTTGCGTCCGGCGCGTATTTATAATGGTCATCGGTGGCGGGCAATTCAGTTTGCGATTCCCACAGCGTCCGCGTGCCTTTGGTGTTGGCGCGGCTGCGTTCTTTTTGTTCAGCCATGGCGCGTTCGAATCCAGCCACATCGACATCTATATTTTTTTCGCGCAAAATCATCTGGGTTAAATCCAGCGGAAATCCATATGTATCAAATAATTTAAACGCGATTTCTCCGGGCAAAACACCGTTTTGCACCTTTGGAATTTCGATATCCAACAATTTCATGCCGTTTTGCAACATATCTGCGAAAGCGTTTTCTTCGTTTTCAATAATTTCAACAACGCGATTTTCCTCGCGTGCCAATTCAGGATAGGCTTCGCCCATTTCTGTAATCAATGCAGGATATAATTTGGACAACAAAGCCCCGCGGTGCCCCAACATTTGCCCATGGCGCATTGCACGGCGCAATATGCGACGAATTACATACCCGCGGTCAGTATTGCTGGGGATAACCCCGTCTGCGATTGCAAAGCCAACCGCCCGCAGGTGATCTGCGATAATTTTAAACGACGGTGTGTTTTCAGGCGTCTTTTTTACGCCAACGATATCCTGGGTTGCATTAATTAAATTCACGAATAAATCTGTGTCATAATTGTCTGCTTTGTTTTGCAGCAATGCCGCCCAGCGTTCCAGCCCGCCACCTGTATCAACATTTTGTTTCGGCAAGGGCGTCAAATTACCATTTGCGTCGCGGTCATATTGCATAAACACATCATTCCAGATTTCAACCCATCTGTCGTCTTCATTTTCGAATTCTTCACCGAAATCGTAAAATATTTCGGTGCATGGGCCGCATGGACCTGTATCACCCGCAGACCACCAGTTATCTTTGTCGCCCATGCGAATGGCTTCTTTGCCGGCAACGCGCCGCCATATTTCTGTGGATTCTTCGTCGGTCACATGTGTAGTTACACGCAAACGTGCCGGATCCAGTTTTAACACGTTGGTCAACAAATCCCACGACATTTCAATTGCGCCAGCCTTGAAATAATCGCCAAACGACCAATTGCCCAGCATTTCAAAAAAAGTATGATGCCGGCCGTCAAATCCAACCTCGTCCAAATCGTTGTGTTTGCCGCCCGCACGAATACATTTCTGAACGTCGGCAACACGTGGTGCAAATGCAGGTTCGGTTCCCTGTAAAATACCTTTCCATGGCACCATACCAGCGACCGTAAATAACAACGTAGGATCGTTTGGTATCAACGATGCAGACGGCACAATTTTATGCCCGTGCGATTCAAAATAATCCAAAAAAGTTTTGCGAATATCATTGTATTTCATTTTTATATTCCCTGTTTTATCAGCGCAATTTTATACACATTACACTGTGGTTTCAATCAGATATTTATGTTTTATAAAAATATTTGTAAATTAATCGTCTGTGCCCCGCAGGGCGGCCGCCACACCGATTGCGTCATGTAACACAGCGTTATATTTTGCAATTGCGCGATGATAATGGTCGTCGACACTGCGTGCAGGCTGAGCCAGGCGACCGTATTTCATGCGTGCTGTATCAATTTTATTTTGAATATAATTTATTTTATCCATATAAATTGGCACTGCATTTGGATTTATGTGGCGTGCATATATATTAACAAAATTCCACATCAGCGCATCCACAGGCGGATAAAACTCAAATTTTTCATCAATTCGTGCGATGGCATCATACATATCTGGTAAAATTTTTGCCAACCCAAATAACACGCTTGCACGCACAGGCGTTCCGGCCAATCCCATATGTGGGCGAACAAGTTCAACATTTTCGCCATCAATATCGAAGTCAGTTGGGTTATCCATTACGCGCAGCAAATTGCCAACCCTGTGGCGCAAAATAATACTGTTTTGAATAATTGCGAAATTATCATCTGCAACATTTGGAATATCTGTATCAGATAAAATATCATCATCGTCACAAAAAATAATCCATTTCGGATGAATTTCGCGCGCAGTATCCACAATTGCCATGCGTGCCCGAAACTGGCCAACATTTTCATCTGAATTAATAATTATTAAATCCCCACAATAACCCAACCTGCGAATTTGACGGCGAGTGATTGTTGCCATAGGATTATCGTTATATATCACCAGAGTGAATTTTTGCCGAATCTTGCCAATCCAGGGCACAGAAACCCGCAACATTTCATTATTAAATGTTGTGATTCCAACGACAATGTTGCTTTTTTTGTGCATCATGCCACCGATTGTAAATAAAAGTTTATAAAATTGCAATAGTATGATATAATATACAACGAAGATTTTTTAGGAATCAAATAATGAAACCGTTAATGCTTTTTGCCATAGTGATGTTGGTGGCGATTGTAATCGTAGTATCGTTTGGGTTGCAATTGGCGCCCAATGCGCCTGTGCCGGTTGATGCTGGCTCAACGCCATACGCGCTTTATATTTGCCCGGCTGATGGCACAGTTTGGGATGGAATTGCGAACGCGATACAGCCTGTGCACAATTGGTTGGTTATTGCATTATTTGCGGCGATTATGCTTTTGGCATTCAGTTGGGGATGGGCGCTGTATCAAAATTTATTAAGTGATTCATTCAAACGCGACAGTTTCAAAAAACCGTGGCAATTAACGAAATGGGTGTTTTGGGTGGCGGTGCTGGGATTGCTTGTTACGATGACACCAAACCATTTTAAAACAGTAACGGTTGACGGGATGACCGGTGAATACGTACTGTGCGAATCTGACACGCCCGGTGCTGTGGCGGTTCGCTATGATGCGGTTCATAATTAACGCATTTTGTCAACATTGATAAAAATTACCGAATATTAAATATACTCTTGACTTGAACGCCCGAATTCTCTACGATTCGGATAAGCAGCACAGGCAATGTCCGTGGAATACAAAGGATTGCGTCGCTGGGACATCAAAAAACGTTGTGCCACCGCGGTTTTGATTCCACAGACATTGCTTGGGGACTGCCGGACACCTTATATAAATTTATATGAAAGGAGAAAACACAATGAACAAACAGCAATTGATTGAAGCAATCGCAAACGAAGTTGAAGTAACCAAAGCAACAGCGGCTGCATGCCTGGATGCTTTCATCAACACAGTTACAAAAGTTTTGAAAAAGAAAGGCGAAGTTCGTTTGGTTGGTTTTGGTACATTCACAACAGCAAAACGCAAAGCCACAACAGGCCGCAATCCTCAAACGGGTGCTGCTATCAAGATTCCGGCTTCTACTCAGCCGAAATTCAAACCAGGCAAAGCTTTGAAAGATGCTTTGAACTAAATCGTTTGATTTGCGTTTAAAAATCCCGCCGATTGGTGGGATTTTTTATTCCCCACACCCAAAGTACGACGGGGGTGGGGAAACAATGACCACCCCGTCGACTACGTCGACACCCCTCCAATGGAGGGGAACTTGGTACGTTCCGTCGCGGAATAAGTTCCCCTCTGCGGAGGGGTGGCGCGAAGCGCCGGGGTGGTTAGAGATTACAAGAACACGCACTTACTCCCCATTGTCATCGCGAGCAAAGCGTGGCGATCCAGTTATTAATCAACGCCCTGCGCAGCGGACAACATTTACGCTTTGTCTTTTATTCCAATGGACAGGCGGCTGTATATTCATATGTACCGGATGCGTCGGTGTATTGCGTGTTTGCTGGTGCATACATTATACACGACCCGGCGGGTGATGAAATCAGACAACTGTCCGCCGTACCGGCGGATGTATATCCACTGGGGCACGTGCTGTTCGCGATTTCCATATATTCTTCTACTACCGCAACATAACCCGCCGGACACGAAGTGGACGGCGCGGCGGCAAATGCGCCAATCGGCGCAATCGCTAGTACAAAAATAAATATACGTTTCATATTCGCCCCGTTTAGTCAGATAGTCCACTAAACAGCGCCGTCCGGAAAACGGAACTGCGCAGAGCGTCGTACGCACAGTGGCGCGCGCAAATGCTCGCGCAATTGCTGGCGGGCGTGTCCGCGTCGTAGAACACCCACGACGAAACCGCAGGACTAACCATTTTACACCAGCAATATATGTTATCGTCAGGGGTTGAACTGGTCGTGACAGATCCGAATTGTATGCCAGTTCCAAGACCGTCTTTAGATCCGCAAAGTCCAATACCCTGAATTTCTATACCGCCACAGGTTGCAGACCAATTTGACTGACGGAGCTCGGCAGAGGGATTTATACACGTTGTTGATGACGTTAGTTTTACGCATTTGGTCACGGCCGCGGCGGGTGGGATTGTTACCGCACAAATTATGCCGGCGATGATTAAATGTTTTTTCATTCTAAACCTCCTTTTCATTGCGAATGAAAAAACCACCAGAAAAATTCGGGTGGTTGGAGGTTCATAGCTATATCAGGTATAGTGTGCTTATTCTATATATTCGCAACCCTCCAACCCAAAACAGTTGGAGCTTTTTTACATCTTGATTGATGCCTGAATTCGGGCTATGACACCCCATCAATGGAACGCCCACTGACGGTAATTATTATAATCACAACAAAAGTTCATTTGCAATACAAAAAATAAAACCTTTGCTTTTAATGGGCGCAGCATATAGAATATAAAACATAAATAAAAAGGAGTTTTATCATGTGGGTTGCAATTGCTGTTATTGCCGTAATTTTGTTATATTTTGTGTTGGTGTACAACGGACTTGTCGCGCGCCGTAATCAAGTACGCGAGGCCTGGTCCACAATCGACACGCAATTAAAACGACGCTATGATTTAATACCTAATTTGATTGAAACTGTACGTGGTGCGGCCAAACACGAACGCGAAACGCTGGAATCCGTCACGCGTGCGCGCGACGCGGCCATGGCGGCAAACGGTGCAACTCGTGCAGATGCAGAAAATAAATTAACTGAAACGCTGAAAAATCTGTTCGCAATTTCTGAAAATTATCCGACTTTGCGGGCGAACGAAAACTTTCTTGAATTACAGCGCGAATTGACTGATACAGAAACTAAAATCCAGGCAGCGCGCCAGTTTTATAACAATGTGGTTATGGGATTGAATACGCAAATTGAACAATTCCCATCTAATTTGGTTGCGCGCATGTTCAATATTCAACAGGAAAAAATGTTTGAAATGGATGAAGCCGAAAAAAGGGCGCCAAAGGTTAAATTCTGATGCAAACATTTACTCTGCACACGCACACAATCGGGTTTGATGGTGCAAACACCATTGCCGAAATGGCCGCGTCTGCGCGTGCAGCCGGTTTCAGTGCGTTGGGCGTGTCCAATCATTTTATTGTGCACCCAGAAATCACGCATGCCCGTATGTATCCGCATGCGGTTCGTGGCGGGTATGATGCGATTTATTTGGATTCTTTTGACCGCGCGATGGAAAAATTTCGCCCGCATTATGCGGAACTGCGCCAATTTCAATCAACCACAGACATGCAAATTCTGTGCGGAATGGAAGTGGACTTTTTCCCCAGCGCCTGGTGGCGCGATGGATTTTTGCGTGCGATTGATGAACTGCGTCCAGATTATGTAATAGGGTCGTCGCATTTTATATACTACGACAACAACGTATGCAATGTGCATGATATGGCAAATGCCTCGCCGGATGTGCGTGATGAAATGCTACAAATGTATTGGGACAAAGTTGCCGCCGCCGCGTCCAGCGGATTGTTTACCTGGATGGCGCACGTTGATTTACCGAAAAAGGTTGGACTGGGGCGTGACGAAAAATGGTGCATGGCGGAAAATCGCGCGATGGATGCAATTGCGTCCGCCGGCATTGCCATGGAAATTAACACAGGCCTGTACAAACCAGAAATGTATGAACCGTATCCGTCTGCGCGTATTCTGCGTGCCGCTGCGGCAAAAAACATACCGGTATTATTGTCGGACGACGCGCATAAATCATGCCAGTTGGGGCGGCATTTTGACGAGGCATGTAAATTTGCGCACGAGTGTGGAGTGACCAACTTTGCAACATTGCACAATTTACTTGATTTTTCGCAAAAAACAATATAAACTGAACGCCGCTGGATAACCAGAACTGAATAAGCAATATGTATTTTGGTCATATTGACGATAAGGATTCTGTGAAACGTCCGGCACCGTAAAAACCAAAAACAAAAGGATATTAATTATGGCAAGAGCAGGCGCAAAGCGCAGCACAAGAAAATTAAAAATCGGCCGCAGTTTGGGTGTCAACCTGTGGGGTCAGGCGAAATCGCCATTTAACAAACGTAAATATAAACCTGGCCAGCATGGTCCAACATCACGCGGTGGCAATTCGTCTGATTACGCAAAACAGATGCGCGCAAAACAGACATTAAAAGGTTACTATGGTAACATCGGCGAAAAGAAATTCCGTAAATATTATATCGAAGCCGACAACATGCGTGGCGACACACCGGATAATTTGATTGGTTTGCTGGAACGTCGTTTGGATGCAGTTGTGTATCGTGCTAAATTGGCACCGACTGTATTTTCAGCCCGTCAATTGGTCAGCCACGGTCACATCTATGTTAACGGCAAACGCGTGAAAATCGCATCGTACCAGGTAAAACCGGGCGATGTTATCACCGTCAGCGAAAAAGCCAAACAAATGCCGTTGGTCGTGTTGGCGTTGGAATCAGCCGAACGTCAGTGGCCGGATTATATCAACGTGGACAGTGCGAACTTTACCGCGACATTTACCCGTGTCCCGGCATTCGAAGATGTTCCGTACCCGGTCCAGATGTTCCCGGAACTGGTCGTCGAATTCTATTCTCGTTAATAAGAAAACAGAACAGATTAAATCCCGCCGATTCCGGTGGGATTTCTTTTTACTGGTAAAAGAAATTCAAACAAGTTATCATAAAACGCAAAAGGAAATTAATAATGTCTGACAAAACCGTTTTAACTGGAATTAAACCAACGGGCACGCCGCATCTGGGTAACTATGTTGGTGCGTTAAAACCATTGATTGAAATGGCCAAAACGAACAAAACATTTGTGTTTATTGCTGATTTACATGCGCTGAACATCATTCATGATCCAAAACAAATAAAACAGCATACATACGAAATAGCGGCGATTTTGGTGGCATTGGGTTTGGACTTAAATAATGCAACATTGTTCCGCCAATCGGATATAGTCCAGGTTTCGCAACTGTCCACCATGCTGATGAACGTCACACCCAAGGGTTTGATGAACCGTGCCCATTCGTACAAGGCTGCGCTTGAAAAAAATGAAGCCGCCGGGGCGGATGCTGACGCTGGGGTCAACATGGGACTGTATACATATCCGATATTAATGGCTGCGGATATATTGCTGTATGGTACGGATATAGTTCCCGTTGGCGCAGATCAAAAACAGCATGTTGAATTTGCGCGGGACATAGCCGGCTATTTCAATCATATATACGGCGAAACATTCAAATTGCCCGAGCCTATGATTGGTGCAGACACTGGCATAATTCCCGGGTTGGATGGCCGTAAAATGAGCAAATCTTATGATAACGTTATTCCATTGTTCGCGCCGGAATCCGAATTGAAAAAGAAAATTATGCGCATAATCACAGACAGCAAATTACCCGAAGAACCCAAAAATCCAGACGAATCCACGATTTTCCAATTGTACAAACATTTTGCGAATGCGGATGAAATCGCGGATTTGCGTGCGCGTTTTGAACGTGGCGGCTTGGGCTATGGTGATGCGAAAAAAATACTGTTTGAAAAAATAAATTCTGTGCTGTCTGCGCCGCGGATGGAATACGAACGATTAATGGACAATACGTCTGAATTGGACAAGATTTTGGCCGATGGTGCTGCATGTGCGCGCGCAGTGGCGGAAAAAACGTATAAACGCGTGCACAGCGCCATGTTGGGATAAAAATAAAACCAAGGAAAAGGAGACGAAATGAAAAAAACATTAATTTGGACAGGCAGTGTAATCGGTGTGGGGGCTGTGTTGGCATTACTGTTTGGATGGTTGGATAAACCAGATACCCCGCGCGTAATATCGGTCAATGGCGAATGTTTGACCACCGCGCCAAAGGACCGAACCGCAATAACTTTGCGCGTGACGACGTTGGATAAATCTGCGGCCACATCCATGAAAATGGCAACTGCGAAAATTAATGAAATAACAAACTTCCTGAAAACCCAGGATGTTCAAATGCAAACAACAGAATTTAATTCATATGAACGTTCTGAATGGAATCGCGAATTGGAAAAATCTGTTGTACTGGGCACAGAAACAACAATCGCAGTCGAAGTATCAGCATCAAATATCGAAACGATTGAAAAAATTCTGACTCAGTTCGCCGGCCAGGAAGATGTGTATTCCGAAAACTTGCGCATGTATACCAGTGCAGAAACAATGAAACCAATATTGGAAGATTGTTTGTCCGCAGCGGTTGAAAACGCACGTGAACGTGCCGATGCTTTGGCGGCGGGCGACGGTCGCACTGCGGGTAAAATGTTAAGCGTTTCGTATAATGTTGGTGGCACTTCTGCGATACAACCACGGGCGTCAAATTTCTTGACTGCGTCGGCTAAAATGGTTACCGCCGACGCCGAGGCTTTTTCCGCCGCAGGCAGCATAGTGGCCAAAGATACAGAAGTTTCCGTCAGTGTATCTGCAAGTTTTGAAATTAAATAAATATGCAAGAATATCTGATTGAATTTATTGAATATTTAACCAAAGTTAAAAATTATTCTGCGCACACATCTGCGGCGTATGAAACGGATGTTCGCGATTTCATAAAGTTCCTTGGGGAATATGTTGGTGCGGATGTTTCGTTGGCGCAGGTGGCGGGTGCAGACACAACATGTTTTCGCGCCTGGTTGGCCAATCGGGCGCGCAGAAATCTTTCGCACAAATCGACCGCGCGGGCGTTATCGTCGTTGCGCGGTTTTTATAAATTTTTGGCAAAATCACACGACGTAAAAAATGATGCAATTGGATTAATTTCGTCACCAAAAGTACCACGAAAATTATCCAAAGCAATCGAAGTGGCCGATGTCAAAGATATGCACGATGCAATTGCTGTGATTGATGAATCAGAACCATGGATTGCTGCGCGCGATTGGGCACTGGTGATGTTGCTGTTTGGGTGTGGTCTGCGTATATCCGAAGCGTTGTCGTTAACAAACGCGGATATTCGTGGTCGTCCAGATGTGTTGCGCATAATGGGCAAAGGATCAAAAGAACGCCTTGTTCCGACTTTGCCGACGGTATTGGATGCGATTGATAAATATGTTAAATTGCGCCCATTTGGCAATTCGCCAAACGACCCGTTATTTCGCAGCGTGCGCGGGTTGCCTATGTCGGCGCGCATGGCGGAAAAAGTTGTGGAAAAATTGCGCCATTATTTACAGTTGCCTGATTATGTGACGCCACACGCATTGCGGCATACATTCGCCACGGCATTGCTGGCGGGCGGGGCGGATTTGCGCAGTTTGCAAGAATTATTGGGGCATTCGTCTTTGTCTACAACGCAATTGTATACCAAAGTAAACATGGCGGAAATTATAGATATTTATGAACACGCCCATCCACGCGCCACCCCCGATGACGACCAAGAATAATAACATCCAAATTTTGTAGGTCAGTTGTTTGGTAAGCAATGGTAATGGTGTATGTTTAATGTATGCACCGGCGAACACAACATACAGCGACAACACTGGTTCATACGTGTTTGAGCAAGCCTGTCCCATGGAATAAACCACCCTGGCACTTCGTGTCACCCCTCTCCGCAGAGGGGAACTTTATTCCGCGACGGTACGTACCCAGTTCCCCTCTGCAGAGGGGGGGCGTGCGGAGCACGACGGGGTGGTCGGAGAGTTCAAGAAATATCCACTTGTCAACTTAAACATGTTATTTGCGGGCGATTAACAAAATTTGTTCTTTACTTACATTCTTGAATTGAATACAATTGTGGCGTAAACAAAAAAGGAAGGGTGAAAATGCCAAATAAAACAGTTAAAAAAACAACTGCTAAAACAACAGCGGCCAAAAAAACAACCACTAAAAAATCTGTTGCCGCAAAGAAACCAATCGCAAAAAAAACAGTGAAAAAAGCGGTCCCAGAAATCAAGGAAACCGTTGTCGCACCGGAAATGCCGGCATGTCCGTGTGGTGCTGGATGCAAATGCGGCGCGGGCGAAAACTGCGCGTGTGGTGCCGAATGTAAATGTGCACGCCGCGGTGGTTTTGGGCGCTTTATGTTGAACTTAATTATGATTTTAATCGTTTTTGCATTGGGTTTTGGGGCGGCAAAATTGTTGGATTGCCGTGATTTTCGCGGTGTGCGCCCTGAATTCAAAGATGGTTGCCTGGTCGAAGAAACGGTTAAATGTCCACAAATGCAACAGATGTTGCCGATGATGGATGTTGATGGTAATGATTGCATAAGCCACGACGAATACCGCAATGCTAAAATTGCTTTGCATGAACAACATCGCATGCAACAGCAAATTCAGCAACAGGCTCAGTAATAAAAAAAATCCGCAATATGCGGATTTTTTATTACATTTGTTTTGTTGTGCCGTAAACACGACGGGCATACCGTTCACGGGCACGGAAAAATCTGTTGATTGTATTAATCCACACTGGCGCGGATTTTTTTAATAAATTATCAATTTGGGCGCGTGTCATATACGGCGCCAACATTTTATAAGTGTAATCTGGATTTTCAAAATTTCTTATCACATGAAAAGCGCAATTGGCAACTTCGTCCATGCTGCAACTGCTGAACATGTTTTCCTTGACTCGCACAGAATATGCATTGCGCACAGCAAACTGGGCACGGTTATAATCTGTTTTTGTTATTAATTGGTGAACAATGTTTGGTTTCATGGATTAACCTTTTAATATTCTGGATTTATGCTTTTCCCATTCGCGTCGTTTAATGGTTTCGCGCTTGTCAGCCCGGTTCTTGCCGTATCCTATGCCCAACAAAACTTTTAATTTCCCGCGGTTGTTAAAATATAACTTTAACGGCACAATTGTAGCGCCGCGTTCCTGTAATTTTCCAATCAGTCGATTAATCTGTGCACGGTGCAACAGCAACTGCCGTGGGCGCCGTTCGTCAAAATTGACAATGCGTGCAGCAGTTGGCAATTTTTGAATTTCAATTCCCGCCAGATATAAATCACGCCCGCGCCGTTGAACAAAACCGTCAACGATAGTAACCAACCCATAACGAACAGATTTGATTTCTGCGCCAGTTAATGAAATCCCAGCCTCGATAGTATCTTCAATAGAATAACTGTATCGCGCTTTGCGATTTTCAGAAACCTGACCAAATTTTATTATTTGACGTGGCATTTTGGATATAAATTCATTGTGTTTTCGTACAGTATAGATTCTAAATCAGCCAATTGCAACCCCTTTACATCGGCCAACACGCGTGCAGTTTCGATAACAAACGCAGGTTCGCATGTTTTACCGCGATATGGCACGGGCGCACAATATGGGCTGTCTGTTTCAATAACTATGCGGTCAGCTGGGATTTTGGCAAACGTTTCACGAATGTCGGCCGCGTTTTTGAAAGTTAAAATTCCACTGGCCGAAAAATAAAAACCGCGATTCAACATAGTCTTTGCCAAATCCCACGAACTGGTAAAGCAATGCATAACCCCGCGCACATCGCCCGTTAAAATCGCAGCCGTATCTGATTCAGCGTCACGGGTGTGAATGGCCACGGGCAGGTTATGTTTTTTTGCTAATTCCAATTGTTGCTCAAATAATTTAATTTGTGCCGCGCGATTATCGCCGCCCCCATGGTAATCCAGCCCAATTTCGCCAATGCCAACAACACGTGGATTGTTTAACACTTCGTCGGTTAAATATTGCGTTGCGTCCACCCCTGCATATTCAGGATGAATACCAACGGTTGCAAAGATATTATCATGATTTTCTGCGATTTTGATGGCATCGTCGATATCGTTCGGGTTTGCCGTGGGGCAAATTATCATCCCAACGCCGGCCGCCCCAGCGCGCGCGATAACATCGTGCAAATCGCCGGTTACATAGTTATCTGTTAAATGGCAGTGGGTGTCTATAAACATTTTTTTATTTGCATAATTATTTTAAATATTGCCAATTCAGGTTCCAAATTTACACGCGTAATATCCGCAATTGCATGTGTGGCCGATGGGTACAAATCCGCCAATCCGAACGCGGCAACAGCATCCAGTAAAATTCCGTACAGTGCGGGGTCGGCGGCGATTTTTTTTGATACAGCCATCACGTCAGTACTGTGACTGTGCGGATTGTTCAGGCATTCAATTAAATCATCATATATCGCATCCCCACCAGTTCTTTTTATGTTCGCAATACGCCCAAAACTGCCATTGGTCAGGCGTAATGTTTCATCAGTTATTTCTGTGCCGGGCATAAACTTGTTGCACAGTTCGCGCAATTCGCCAATTGTCAGTGGGTGCATTTTTTCAACACGTGCACGCGAACGAACTGTGGGCAACACATTTGCCAACTGATGCACGATTAACAGAAATAAAGTTTTTGCGGGTGGTTCTTCCAGTAATTTCAACATAGCGTTTTCAGCCGACGTTGTTAATTCATCCACTGAATCAATCAATATCACGCGCCATTCGCCCGACATAGACGACATCTGCATTTTTTCAATCATCGCGCGCACGGTGTACACAGAAATATTTTTTGCATCTGGTTTGGGCTTGCCGTCTTTATCGATATTGTGGGCCATATCTATGATAAAGAAATCACCAACATTACCATACACCAGTTTGGCAATTTTATATGCCAACGTTGCTTTGCCAATTCCGCGCGGTCCCGACAACATCCATACAGGATGCACAGGATGCGCGTCGCGCCCATTCCACGCAGCCATAAAATCGCGCAACACATCACCGTGCCCGATTAAAACATCGTTGTCCATCGGGCTTGGGAAATTAAAAGAGCTAGACTGTTTGCGCGGTGCCATTTAATCAATTCCAAAGATTACACGAATATTTTTAATTACGCGTCCAAAGAATTGTACTTTTTTCACAGTGTTTTGTGCAATCAAATCGGCGCGTGCAATTTCTGTGCCGTTTCGTGTGGCGATAATTTCGCCAATTTTATCACCCGCCATAACCGGTGCCGACACAGGGTCATTAAATCGTGCAACAACACGCACACCCGTTGTTCCATCAGATTTAGGCAGTGTGACCACGAATGGCTTTGCAACGGTTGCTGTAACTGTATCCTGGCGACCATACCATACAGGAATTTCTGTGACTGCGTCGCCCGGATTATAAAATGTACGATTGACGGTGTTTGCATATCCGTATTCCAATAACTTTTTCATTTCAGCCGCCAAAGCATCGTGGTTTTTCCCGTTGAACCCGTTAATAACCCCGATTAATCGCCGGCCACCAATTTTTGCACTGGCCACCATGCCATAACCGCCATCTTCTGTGTGTCCAGTTTTTAATCCGTCGGCCCCAGACATAGTAAACAACAATTTGTTATAGTTCATTGTGTGGGTGCGTCCCCATTCACGGCACCAGTCACTTTGATATTCATCAAATTTGAAACGTTTTGTTGCAAACAATGGATATAAATCTGGATAGTCTGCAATAATATGCTGAGCCAAAATGGCCAATTCGCGACTTGTCATCAAATTGTTCGGATTGGGCAAACCACTGGCATTACCAAATGTGGATTGCGTCATACCGATTTCGCGAGCTTTTTTCTGCATCAATTCTGTAAATGCCGATTCCGAGCCGGCTAATTTTTCAGCAACAACAACAGATGCGTCGCCCCCAGACAACACGATTAATCCCAAAATAGCATCCCGCACGGAAATCGTTTGTCCTGCAACCAGGCATATTTTGCTGGCCGGATACCACAGCGGGTTGTTATAGTCGGCATTTTCAGACACCGGTAATCTGTCGTTCATGGTCAGATTTCCGGCGCGAATTTCATCAAACAACACCGCCAAAGTCATCAATTTTATCATTGACGACGGCGGCATAAGTGTATCTGCATTCTTGGCCACTATTTCAGCCCCAGAATCATAATCAATTAAAAACGCTGATTTTGCGCGCGTAGAAAAATCCGCGTGCGCAGATGTTGTTATCAAAGCCAACAACAGAATAAATATTTTCTTTTTCATGGTGGTGATAATAGCAATTATAAATCACATTGCCAACAGATTTTTTATTCGCATTCACCAATATATTCATCACCACAAACACCAATTAATTTTACCGTGTCTATTGTGCGGGGCAGTATTGGCGCACCATTAATCTTTACAGTTATATCATGTGGAGTGCGGGCTGCGTTGTGTTCTTCAACTAATACAGGTACGAATTGCCCAATATGCGATGTCATAAATTCACTGCGAAATTTGTCTGCAATTGCCGAAATTTCATGCACCCGTTGTTTGGCGACGGCGCGATTGATTTGGTTGGACATGCCAGCCGCAACGGTCCCTGGGCGGGCGGAAAACGGAAACGCGTGAATTTTTATTGGACGCGTTTCGCGAACCAAATCCAATGTTTTACGGAATAATTCATCTGTTTCGCCTGGGAATCCGCAAATAATATCCCAACTGAAAGTAATTTCTGACCCGGCATATTGCACAATTTTTCGCACAGTGTCGGCCGTATGCCGCCGGCGCATGGCGCGTAAAATTTCGTCTGAGCCCGATTGCATGGAAAGATGCATGTGTGGCATCATACGTTTATCATTATGCATCAAATCAATTATCTTGAATACCTGGGGCGAAGCAGGATCAAACGATGATATGCGCAACCGCTGGATACCAGGCACGTCGCGCAACAAGCCCGCACATACATCAGAAATCAACATGCCATCCCGTGCATAACTGGCCGTATCAACCCCGGTCAGAACAATTTCGTAAAACCCGTTTTCCACGGCCTGGCGCGCGTCGGTCAAAATATCATCATATGAAAACGAAACCGCCGCCCCACGCAACAGGCGCGTTACGCAATACGTACAATCGTGATTGCATCCATTTTGCACTTGGATAAATTGTTTGGATAATTTTGGGGCAGGGTGGTTGAATTTCAGTATTCTGGGCGCGGAAAAATCGCATGGCGCGTTGGCCAGTGCGTCTGCATATGCATCTGGGTTCATTTTGTTGGCATTTGGTATCACCATGGAATTCGGGATGTTTGCAAACAAATCGGCATTACGTGTGGCGGCACAGCCAGTCACAAAAATTGGCGCAGTTGGATTTTCGCGAGCCAGTTTACGCACGGCCTGGCCAGATTGGCGTTCCGCCTCGGCTGTGACGGCGCATGTATTGACCAAAATGGCACAATCCAACGCTGGCGCCAGGAAAGATTGAATCTTTTCCGCTTCCAGTGCATTCAGCCGACACCCCAAAGATAATGTTTTGATGTTATTTTTTTTATTTTCTGCTTGCATTTTTGCCACCCTTGGGGCATTATAACGTGGTTAGAAACGTTTTCAACAAAGGATTTTATAAAATGGCCCGTATAACAAATTCTGATACTTTACCATTTGTGGAAAGTCGTTATGAACTGGGGATGTTGGCGTCGCAACGTGTGCGCGATTTGAACGGCGGCGCGGAACCTGTGGTGGAAAAAGACGACGACAAACCTACGGTTGTGGCATTGCGTGAAATAGCCACGGGTAAATTGGATATTGAAAATTTACGCCATGAATTTATTCAGTCTTACAAAGACACGCCCACTATTACCGAGGATGAAGAATCTTTGGAAATTGCCAATGGCGAAGATCCCGAATTGCGCGAGATTGATGCAGAATTGGAAAATACATTGGTTGAAGATTCCGTGGAACCAGACGAGATCGAAGATATCGCCGAATTATCGGCCGAATAACTGTTCAGGAGACGTCGCATAGTTGGTCTAGTGCGCTACATTGGAAATGTAGTATACCCGCAAGGGTATCAAGGGTTCGAATCCCTTCGTCTCCGCCAGGAATAATAAAATGCCCCCCGCGGGGCATTTTGTTATTCCCAGTGAAACGAAACGGTGCGAACACATCGCAATGGCGCGGACGGGGTGGTACACGCCGGGCGGCACTTGATATTTTCTGTAATTGCGTTATATAACGATTAAGAGTAATAACAATGGTGATTAACATGTCTGTTAATAAAGAACTTAAAGATTATCTGAAAAACAGTGGCGAACACAGCACGATTGGGCAAACTTTGTTCCCTGCAAAAAAGCGGCACAAACACGATATGAAAAACATCGGTTTGCTGAAACAAAATGGAAAATATTATTCGATACACGATTTGCCAGATGGTTTTGTGGTGCGTGGCGATTTAGATTTGTCTGGAATGGATTTATCTGATGTAAATTTGAATATGGAAGTTATGGGAACGCTGATTCTTTCTGGGGAATATAAAACAATACTTCCCCCAATATTAGATTTAAGCAACATGGCATATGTCGATTTACATAATACAGATTTATCTGGTGTTCGCGAAATAAAATGGCCAACCACAAAAATTGACTTACGTTCATGCAGAAATTTACCCCAGGTATTGGATTTCAGCGGTACGACAACAGTTGATTTAAGATGCGCTGATTTATCGGGCGTTCGTGAAATAAAAGGTCCAACCAACAGGATTGATTTAATGGCTTGTAACCATTTACCCCCGATATTAGATTTTGGCGCCACAAAACAAGTTGATTTAAGCCATGTAGATTTATCGGGTGTTCGCGAGATAAAAAGCCCGACCAGCAGAATTGATTTGCGTTCATGCAAAAATTTGCCGCCCGTATTGGATTTTAGTGGTACAAAAACAGTTGATTTAAGTTTTGCTGTTTTTTCTGATGTTCATGAAATAAAGTGGCCGACCGACAGCATTTACTTAACTGCATGTAAAAAATTACCGCCGGTATTGGATTTTCGTGGTACAAAAGAAGTTGATTTAAGTTATACGGCTTTGTCTGGTGTTCGCGAGATAAAAAGTCCGATTGAATGCATTGACTTATACGCATGTGCAAATTTACCCCCGATATTAGATTTTGGCGCCACAAAACAAGTTGATTTAAGCCATGCAGATTTATCGGGTGTTCGTGAAATCAAAAATCCGACCGACAGCATTTATTTAATCTCAACTACAAATTTGCCGCCGGTATTGGATTTTCGTGGCACAAAAAATGTTAAGGCCAGAAATGCCGATTTATCCGGTGTTAGCGAAATTAAACGTTCGGTCGATTTGCCTGGGAATCTTAGAAAAATTTATGATTTATTGTGGGTAAAAATGTTTATGGCCGCAAAATCAAAAAATACGTTCAAAGGAATCATACAGCGAAACGTTGCCAACCGTCACATATCCAAAAAACGCTAGTTTTTTTGGGGGCTTTATACAGCAATGCCTTTAACCTTTTTTATAATTTGACAGCGGGGTATTTCTTGATAGAATAATGGCGTGTATATAACCAAGGTTCGCCAATGAGTCGTATGTAAACTTATCTTTCTATTGAAACACCCGAATTATTCGGGGCGGTTAAAGTTTACATCAAAGGCAACCTTAATGAAATCCATTTCTTTATTAAATATCAGTTTTGCATATTCTGGATCGGACGATTTATTCACAGATTTATCGTATTCATTTAGTGCAGATAAAAAAGTAGCCATTATCGGTGATAATGGTGTCGGAAAATCCACGTTATTAAAAATAATCTCGGGTGATTTATTGCCGGATTCCGGGCGCCTGGTTCGTAATGCAACGTGTCGCCGACTGGAACAAATAAATGTCGATACAACCAGCAGTGGTGGCCAAAGCCAGCAAAATGCGTTGGCACGTGCATTTGATTCAGGCGCTGATATTTTATTGCTGGACGAACCGACAAACAACCTGGACACTTTGGCACGCACAGAATTTTTTAATAAATTGCACGCATATCATGGTGGGGCTGTTATTGTGTCGCACGACAGGGAATTGTTGAATCAAATTGATATACTGTTGGAATTACATAACGGCAAATTGTCTGTGTTCGGGGGAAATTATGATTTCTATGTTGCCCAGAAAATCCAAATGCAGGAAAATATAGAATCAAAATATACTGCCACCCAAAAGGAAATCGCCAGATTAAACGCAACTATTGCAAAATCCCAAAATATGCGGCAACACCATGAATCTAAACAGCGAAAAGATAAAGCCAATAAATCTGCTGGCTCAAAAATAGCAGTAAATGCCATTAAGGGTAAAAGCCAAGTGACCGAGGCAAAACGCAGAAAGTTGATACA